>JAJUGH010000208.1 GCA_029268265.1 Alcaligenaceae bacterium
AGCAGGCCCGCCACGAATACGGGCATGGCGGCAATGAAAAGGACGGGCCACAGCCACGTGAGCGTCATGTTGCTCGGGCCCAGCACCAGCAGCCCGGCCAGACTGCCCGCCACCACGGCCAGGCCTCCGACACGCGGCGCCGCGCGGGCGTGCATGGCTTGCGGCTTTTTCAGGTCGGAGTCGCCGGTGAATACGCCATGCCACCGCTCCGATGCCACGATCAGGCCTCCAACCATGAAGGCCACGATACCAATGTAGAGCCAGGTGAACGAACCCCACAATTGAGGTGAAGTCACGAAATCCCCATCCAAATGAACAGCCTAGTATTATGCGATGCTTTTGTAACAGCGCGGCGCGAGCCCAGGAAATAAGTGCAACAAGAATATAGCGCGGCGCCGGGCGTTTCGGAGACCGACATATGGAGGACTTGCACCGTGCTTCGCAGGCAAAAAAAAGCCCGAGATCGTGAGATCTCGGGCAAAATCCACCAAAGGAGGAGGGTGGAGGAGACAACCTTGGCATGTCGGGCTACTAGAGCTTCTGGCTCGAGCCGGTGATCGGTCTTCAATCACCCAGCGACATCCGATAACTGAAGTTTATCGCCGCTTTTTGTGCAATGCAAGACGTTTTTGCTGCGGTGCCACATTTTTTTAATTCCCGGAAATCGGCATGTGGCAATTGCACAAAAGGTGTAGCTCAACTGGCGTTAACCCTTAGTTAGGTGAATATTAGCACTGACCTAGGGAAAACGCTAGTGCTTTCTTCAAATATCTTTAAATTCGATACGCCGTGGTGGTCATGACCTTGGACATCAGCCGCATGGCCAGCTTGACCGGTGCCGGCAAGACCGCTGCACCATGGGTTTCTGCCGTTGTTCGGTGCTCGATTTCGTCGTCGCGCATCTGCTCCACGATCCGTCGTGACCGCGTATCCTGAGGCGGAAGGGTTTCAAGGTGGCTATCGAGATGCTGCTCCACCTGCCGCTCCGTCTCGGCCATAAACCCGAGGTTCCGCGGGATACCCGCGCGGCTGGCCAGCGCACCCAGAGAAAACGAACCGGCATACCACAATGGGTTGAGCAAGCTCGGGCGGCTTTCCAGTTCATCCAGGCGCTCCCGGCACCACACCAGATGATCGACTTCTTCAGCCGCCGCCTGGTAAAGCACGTTACGAATGGACTCATCACGGCAGAACATGGCTTGCCCGCGATACAGCGCCTGCGCGCAGATTTCGCCCACGTGGTTGACGCGCATCAGACCGGCCGCGTGCTGACGCTCGGCCGGCGACAGCGTTTCCTGCGCCTCTGCGGCCATCGGTTGCGGGCCCGCAGGGTTGGGCCGGCCTGCCTGAGCTGAACCACCCAGCACCTGTAGCGCCCGGCCTACCTCGGCCAGCAGAGACTCCACGGGACTATTTCGGCGGACGAATCCGGAGTGTTGAGGGTTGCTGTGGGCTTCGACCATGATCTCACCTTGCTTCCGTACCAAAGGGCTTATTGTCACATATACCTGCTTGCTGACCGATTCGCGTCCATGGCGTCCGGCGCTGTTTGCTGTCCGATTCGCGTCAATAGCGTCCGGCGTTATGATTGGTGGTTCGGCTTGATCCAGGAATATAGAATCATGGAATGCACCATCGATTGGGGCGGCCCGCAGGGCATGTTGTTTGTGGCACGTACCGGCAGCGGCCATGTGGCTGCCATGGACGGCGCTCCGGAAGGTGGAGGCAATAATCTTGCCCCCCGCCCCATGGAAATGATGTTGGCCGGCGCAGGCGGCTGCGCGGCCTATGATGTCGTGCTCATTCTCAAGCGCGGTCGCCATGACGTCACCGGGTGCCAGGTCCGCCTGGAAGCAGACCGCGCTGAAACCGACCCCAAGGTTTTCACACGCATCCATTTCAACTTCACGGTCACCGGCCGCAATCTGCCGCAGGCAGCCGTTGAGCGCGCCGTGAAACTGTCGCACGATAAATACTGCTCGGCCTCGGCCATGCTGGCGCAGACGGCCGAAATCACCCATTCGGTCACCGTGCTCGAACATTGACACTGTTACCTTGAATTCCATGCAGCAATACGAAGATTTAATGCGCCATGTGTACGAGCATGGCGTCTCCAAGAGTGACCGCACCGGCACCGGTACGAGGTCTGTTTTCGGCTACCAGATGCGCTTCAATCTTGCCGAAGGCTTCCCGATGGTCACCACCAAGAAGCTGCATTTGCGCTCCATCATCGTAGAGCTCTTGTGGTTTCTGCGTGGCGAATCCAACGTGCGCTGGCTACAGGAGCGCGGCGTTTCCATTTGGGACGAATGGGCAGACGAGCAAGGGGAACTGGGGCCGATTTACGGCGTGCAGTGGCGCTCCTGGCCGACCCCGGACGGCCGCCACATCGACCAGATCTCGCAGGTGATCGAGCAGATCCGCAGCAACCCCGATTCGCGCCGGCTGATCGTCTCGGCCTGGAATGTGGGCGAACTTGAAAACATGGCTCTGCCGCCCTGCCACGCCTTCTTCCAGTTCTATGTGGCTGACGGCAAGCTTTCCTGCCAGCTTTACCAGCGCAGCGCCGACATTTTTCTGGGTGTGCCCTTCAATATCGCCAGCTATGCCCTGCTCACGCATATGGTGGCGCAGCAGTGTGATCTTGAAGTCGGCGACTTCATCTGGACCGGGGGTGACTGCCACCTGTACTCCAATCACTTCGAGCAGGTCGAACTTCAGCTGTCCCGCACGCCGTACCCGTATCCGAAGCTGAACATCCGGCGGCGTCCGGACACCATCTTCGACTACGAGTTCGAAGACTTCGAAATCCAGGATTACCAGCACCATCCACACATCAAGGCACCGGTAGCGGTGTAGGCGGTACGCCGCTGGCGCATAAAAAGGAATCATCGCATGGCGAGCAAGCCGCTCATACAAATCGTCGTGGCATACGCCCGCAATCGGGTGATCGGGCGCGACAACGATCTGCCCTGGCGCCTGCCGGGTGATCTCGCCCACTTCAAACGCAGCACGATGGGCTGCCCCATCATCATGGGTCGCAAGACCTGGGAATCGCTGGGCCGCCCGTTGCCGGGCCGGCACAACATCGTGATCAGCCGCAATGCGGCCTACGCCGCCTCGGGCGCCACGGTTTGCGCCACCCTATCCGACGCCCTGGACGCGTGCGCCGACGAGCCGCGCGCCTGCATCATCGGCGGGGAGCAACTGTTTCGTGCGGCGCTTCCCATCACGGATGAGATCATCGCCACGGAGATTCACGCTGACGTACCGGGAGACACCTTTTTTCCGGAGTTCGACCGGTCGGAATGGGAAGAAGCGGAGCGCCTGCCGCAACCGGCCGAAAACGGTCTGGAATACGATTTCGTGACGCTTAAGCGACGGACGGCCTGAAGAAAGGACGCGTAGGCGCCGACGTCCTGCGCGAAGTACGAAGTCAGCCCGCTCAAGAGCACAGCAAAAGGCCCTGTTCCCCCGCAGCGAGGAACAGGGCCTTTCTTTCACAGGCAGAGAGTAAAGTTGCTTGGCGAAACCGGTCAGGCTTCGACCGAATCCATATACGCTTCCATCGGCGGGCAGCTGCACACCAGATTGCGGTCGCCCCAGGCGTTGTCGACCCGTGCCACCGGCGGCCAGTATTTCTGCGTACGCAGCACTGACACCGGATAGGCCGCCGCTTCACGGCTGTAGTCGTGATGCCACTGATCGACGAGCAGCATTTGCGCCGTATGCGGAGCATTCTTGAGCACGTTGTCGTTCGCGTCCTTCTCGCCGCGCTCGATGGCGGCGATTTCTACGCGAATGGCGATCATGGCATCGCAGAAGCGGTCCAGCTCTTCCAGGCTTTCGGATTCGGTGGGCTCCACCATCAGGGTTCCCGGAACGGGGAAGCTCATGGTAGGAGCGTGGAAACCGTAGTCCACCAGACGCTTGGCGATATCTTCGTTGCTGATGCCGCAAGCATCCTTGATCGGCCGGATGTCCAGAATGCATTCGTGCGCCACGTAGCCCTTCGGACCCGCATAGAGCACCGGATAGTGCTCGCGCAGCCTGGCGGCAATGTAGTTGGCGCTCAGGATGGCCGTTTCCGAAGCCGACTTCAGCCCTTGCGGACCCATCATGACCACATACATGTACGAAATGGGCAGGATGCTCGCTGAACCGAAGGGCGCAGCGGCCACCGGACCGACCGGCGTGCCTTCCGGCAGCGTGCCGTCGGCATTCACCACACCGGGCAAGTAAGGCGCCAGGTGCGAGCGGACCGCGACTGGGCCGACGCCCGGGCCACCGCCGCCGTGCGGGATGCAGAAGGTCTTGTGCAGGTTCAAGTGCGAGACGTCCGACCCGAACTTGCCGGGGCGAGCCAAGCCGACCATGGCGTTCATGTTGGCGCCGTCCAGGTAGACCTGGCCGCCGGCCGCGTGCACGCGTTCGCAGATGTCGGTGATCGCCAGCTCGAACACGCCGTGAGTCGACGGATAGGTGATCATCAGTGCGGCCA
>JAJUGH010000209.1 GCA_029268265.1 Alcaligenaceae bacterium
ACGGCGCGAAGGACGCGCTCGTCTTCGCCTTCCGCGAACACGATGCGACTCTTGAGGCCGTCGCGCACCATGGATTTCACCACCGGGAACAACGGCTTCATGAACGCGCCGGAGCGGTAGATGAACTGTTCGAGCTGCGCCTCGTAGCTTTCGAAATCCGAGATGGGGCGCGTGGCGACGCCTTCTTCGACAGCAGCCCGGGCAACGGCGGAGCCGATACGCACGATCAGGCGCGGATCGAAGGGCTTGGGAATGAAATACTCGGGCCCGAACGACACGCCATAGGTGCCATAGGCGGCGGCCACGACATCGCTCTGCTCTTCCTTGGCGACTTCACAAATCGCTTCGACAGCGGCTTTCTCCATGCCGCGGGTGATCGTCGTGGCACCCACATCAAGGGCGCCACGGAAAATATACGGGAAGCACAGGACGTTGTTGACCTGGTTCGGGTAATCGGAACGGCCGGTCGCCATGACCACGTCATCGCGCACCGCGTGGGCCTCTTCGGGCAGGATCTCGGGCGTTGGATTGGCGAGGGCCAGGATCAACGGACGGGCAGCCATGCGCTTGACCATTTCCGGCTTCAGCACGCCGCCGGCCGACAGCCCCAGGAAGACATCGGCGCCTTCGATGATGTCACCCAGCGTACGGGCATCGGTTTCCTGCGCGAAACGCTCCTTGACGTCATCCATAAGCACCGGGCGGCCCTTGTAGACCACGCCTTCGATGTCGGAGACCCAGATGTGCTCGAGCGGCAGGCCCATGTCGACCATCAGGTCCAGACATGCCAGCGCAGCAGCCCCGGCACCTGACACCACGACCTTCACCTGCGTAATGTCCTTGCCCACCACTGCCAGACCATTGATGAACGCCGAGGTCACGCAGATGGCAGTGCCGTGCTGGTCATCGTGGAATACCGGAATGTTCATACGTTCGCGCAGCTTGCGCTCAACGTAGAAACATTCGGGTGCCTTGATGTCTTCAAGGTTGATACCGCCAAAAGTGGGCTCCAGGCCGGCGATGATGTCCACCAGCTTGTCCGGGTCCTGCTCATTGATCTCGATATCGAATACGTCGATACCGGCGAACTTCTTGAACAGGACCGCCTTGCCTTCCATGACCGGCTTCGAGGCGAGCGCACCGATGTTGCCCAGCCCGAGGACTGCCGTGCCGTTGGTGATGACTCCGACCAGATTGCCGCGACCCGTGTACTGGAACGCATTTTGCGGATCGCTCACGATCTCTTCGCAGGCCGCCGCGACTCCCGGGGAATAGGCCAGCGCGAGGTCGCGCTGGTTGGACAACTGCTTGGTGGGCGTGACGGCGATCTTACCGGGCCGGCCCTGCTTGTGATATTCGAGGGCGGCCTTGCGAAGGTTGGCATCCATGGTTCAAGTATGCAAAAGTGAAACGGAGTCCTTCATTCTAGCCGCGATGCCCAGTTTTGTACGCTAGAACAGCTGGCCCGGGTGTGGCAGCAAATCATCAGGATCGAACAGGGCCTTGACGGCGGCATCGACTTCCTGCGCAGCTCGCGCCAGATTCACTTCGTCACATGGGCCGGTGCCACCGGCGTGCATTGCGCCGCCGGCATCCGCGTCGTCGAATGCATACGACCCTGCGCCCGGCAGTTCGAGCAGCCCTTGCGCGCCGGTCGCGGGATCCGCCAGATGTTCGTCAATCACGACCCATTCCACCCAGGCCAGGTCGCCGCCGTGGCCGAGCAGAAGGTGAGCAAGATTCAGGGTTTGGCCCGCTGCGGGCGTGAGAGCGTCGAGGCGATACCGGGCCGGCCAGTACGAGCGCTCGCCACACTGCCGGGCATCGGGACTGGAAGCGAGCTGAAACAGTGCCGGGATCAAGGTCTGCAGGCGGAGATTGTCGAGCGCCTTGCGATTGTCGACACCGAACGCCCCCAGGCTCACCACGGCACCGTCCGCCAGCAAGGCGGACGCGTGCACCACCCCCGAAGCGCTGGTCTGCCCCACCGGCCAATTGCACAGGGAACGGTCGGCAAGCCACGCCGCCACGGTAAGGTGGGCCGGCAGGGCCGAAAACTGACTAAGCCCGGCGGCCTCAAGTTCACCGAGCAGGCAGCCTGGCTGCACGAACCAGCGGGTGCCATTCGGCTCAAGCTTGCGGCACGTTGCAAGCTCCCGCCCGGGGCGCAGCCATAACACCGGCCCGTGATGCGAAGCCGTAGATGGCACGCCGTCAAGCGCCATGCACACGCCAAATTCCTTGCACAGACGGCGTGCGTGATGCGCGTCGGCCGGAGCCTTCAACAGCAATCGCGCCGCTTCGGCATCATCGGTGGTGTCGAGCAGCGTGAGCTCGCCGGCGACCGCGCTGCGCAGGCGCTCGCAAAAGCGCTCCCATGGGCTGGTGGGCGGCCGCCTTCCCCTCAAAAACGCCCGGCGTCCTTCCGACTGCATGCATTGCCTCCTTGAAAAGCCATTCTGCCCGGGCGGACCGCTACAATCTCCGGTGTCCCGTCGATCTCACCATTAAGCCCGATCATGTCCCAGCTCGCCCAGCGTACCGAATCCGTCATGCCCTTCTATGCCGTCGAAATGTTCAAGCAGGCGGCTGCACTGAGCGCGCAGGGCCGCGACATCATCAGCCTGGGCATCGGCGAGCCCGATTTTACGGCCCCTGCGCAGGTTGTCGAAACGCTGAACCGTGCGGCCGACGCCGGACTTAGCGGCTATACCTCGCCGGCCGGCCTGCCGCTATTGCGTGAAACCATCGCGCACCATTACGAAGAACGGTATTCCGCCAGCGTCGACCCTTCGCGCATTATTGTGACCGCAGGCGCTTCCGGGGCCCTGCTCCTGGCTGCCATGGCTTTGGTAAACCCGGGAGACGAAGTGCTCCTGCCGGACCCTTCGTATCCGGCCAACCAGAATTTCATCATCGCCGCCGGCGGTTTACCCAAATTGGTGCCCACCCCGGCATCGCAACGATTCCACCTTTCTGCGGAAGACGTACGCCGCAACTGGGGCCCGCGCACCCGCGGCGTGCTCATTGCGTCGCCCAGCAACCCGACCGGCACGACCATCGCCCGGGATGACCTGCGCGCGCTGATTACCGAAGTGCGTGCCAGGGGCGGCTTCATCATCATGGATGAAATCTACCTGGGCCTCTACTACGAAGAAACGCCATCTAGCGCGCTGACGCTGGACGATGACATTCTCATCATCAACAGCTTCTCCAAGTATTTCCACATGACGGGGTGGCGCCTGGGCTGGATGATCGCGCCCACCTGGATGATTCCCGCGCTGGACAAGCTCGCTTCCAACTTGTGCATCTGCGCCCCCAGCCTGGCCCAGCATGCCGCCATCACCTGCTTCGAGCCCGAAGTCATGGCAATCTTCGAGAAGCGTCGCCTGTCATTCAAGCAGCGTCGCGATTACCTGCTTCCCGAACTTGAGCGCCTGGACTTGCGCGTACCGGTGAAGCCGGACGGCGCCTTCTACATTTATCTCGATATCAGCCAGTACAGCCGCGACAGCGACGACTTCGCGCAGCGACTTCTCCACGGCCCGGGCATCGCGACGGTGCCCGGCCGCGATTTCGGTCCGGCGCACGCGGCGACGAGCCTTCGTTTGTCGTATGCGACGCGGCTGGATCGCCTGGAAGAGGCAGTGGAACGGCTGGGTCGGTGGCTGCCAGAGGAGCGGCTGGTGGGTGCGGGGGACGTGTCGGCGTGATGGTCTGGTGGCCTGCCTTTGATGCCGCGTTGTGACGTCCGGTGGGCAACGGCCGTTGTTCTGGGTTCTAAACGGCGCGCTCGGCGCGAAAGGATGTCGGCTCCCTGAGCCGGCCCTTCGGGCTCCCCTCGCCTTTCCGTCACTGGGCAGAGCGCCCGCCAAACTCGCGGTGCAGGCACCGCTCAGACAGTGGCGGGCGTGATCTCCGCCCAATGCCGCCGGCTCGGCGTCTCCGAAGTCGCTCGAATCCTTCCCGCCCCGACCACGCCTGGATGGCCTTCAATGGCCGGCGTTGTCCGTGTGCCATCACAGGTCTCCAGCGGCCACAGATTTGATCAGCGAGAGAGGTCCACGCCGCATCTTTCCAGTGCGTGGTTGAGAGGTACTTCTCTGAGTTCTAAACGGCGCTGCCGGCGCGAAAGGATGTCCGGTTTGCAACGGCCGTTGTTCTGGGTTCTAAAGGGCGCGGTCGGCGCGAAAGGATGTCGGCTCCCTGAGCCGGCCCTTCGGGCTCCCCTCGCCTCTCCGACATTGGGCAGAGCGCCCGCAAACCTCGCGGTGCAGGCACCGCTCAGACTGTGGCGGGCGTGATCTCCGCCCAATGTCGCCGGCTCGGCGTCTCCGAAGTCGCTCGTATCCTTCCCGCACCGACCACGCCTTATTGTGGATAGGAATGGACCGGATTATTTCTATGGGTAAGTGAGTACGGAAGAGCACAATTATTAAATCCAGTCACGT
>JAJUGH010000210.1 GCA_029268265.1 Alcaligenaceae bacterium
ATTGTGACGATCGCCGCCTCTTTCCTTGCCCACTATCTGTTCGTGAATTCGGGCTTTACGGGTGGCACAGGCGGCATGACGGTGCCACCCGCGCGCTTCCTGGGCTTCTCCCTCGACACCTCATTTCGCATTTACTGGATGATCGTTCCCATCACCGTCTTAATGGTGCTGGGCGCGGCCAATCTCTTTCGCACGCGCATCGGGCGCGCTTTCATCGCCATCCGTGACCGAGACATCTCGGCCGAGGTGCTGGGCATTCCGCTGTTGCGC
This sequence comes from Alcaligenaceae bacterium, assembly GCA_029268265.1. GTDB lineage: Bacteria > Pseudomonadota > Gammaproteobacteria > Burkholderiales > Burkholderiaceae_B > Yanghanlia. The sequence goes on from JAJUGH010000210.1 coordinate 271, forward strand.
TACAAGCTGCTGTCCTTCGCCTTGTCGTCCTTCTATGCCGGTGTGGCCGGCGGGATGTGGGCCTATTTCTTCCGGGTGGTCACACCGGAGAGTTTCCCGCTCATCATGTCGATCTTCTTCCTGGCCGCCATCATCGTGGGCGGCATGGGAACCATATTGGGCGGCATCCTGGGCGCGGTGTTCATGACCATGGTGCCGGAAGTGTTGCGCCTGGTGGTGGGCTGGTTGCCCATACAGGGCGATACCTTGCAATACGTCTCACCGGTCCGGACCATCGTGTTCGGTCTGCTGATCGTGGGCTTTCTCATCTTCGAACCGAATGGCCTCGCAGAAGTCTGGCGACGCATACGGCGCTTCTTCCATCTCTGGCCGTTCCGTAATTGACGCGTTGCGGCCCGTCATTCCAAAGTCAGGAGAATCGCATGAGCCACCGCTACACTCGATTGACCGGTTTACTGGCGCGGCTTGCCGTGCCCCTCAGCCTTTGTCTGGGCCTTTCCTTCACGCCGATTTCGCAGGCCCAGGAGAAGGAAGACATCGTCATCGGCGGGTCCATTCCCATGAGCGGCGTATTCGCGTTTGCGGGCGTGGGCATCCATGCCGGCATCGGCGACTACGTCAAAATGATCAACGAGCAGGGCGGCATCGCCGGCCGCAAGCTGCGCTATGTGCCGGAAGACACCGGCTACAAAGTCGATGTGTCTGTTGCAGCCTTCAAGAAGATCACCAGCCAGAATAAGGTGAACCTTTACTACGGTGACTCCACCGGTTTCTCCAAGACCATTAATCCCGAGCTTGACCGGGTGGGTACCATCCTGATGACGGGCGCGTCTTTCGCCTCCGAGATCAATGACCCGAAGAAGTTTCCGGCGCAGTTCCTGGTGGGGCCCGACTACACCGAGATGTTCGGCATCCTGCTCAAGTACATAGCCCAGGAATCGCCAGGCGCCACGGTCGCCTTCGTGTATTCCGATACGGAATTCGGGCGCGATCCCATCGAGGCTTCGCGCCAGCGAGCAACCGAACTTGGACTCAAGGTGGGCGTGGAAATCATGACGCCCCCAGGCAGCGTGGACGTCTCCACCGAAGTATTGAAGTTACGCCGGGCGCGGCCTGACTACACCATTTTCCACGGCTATGTGCTCGCTCCGATTCCCGAGTTCGTGGCGCAGGGCCGGCAGATGGGTCTGAAGAGCCGCTACATGGGCACCTTCTGGACGATGGACAACTCCACCGTCATGCAGATGGGCGAAAACGCAGATGGCTTCATGGGCGTGATGCCTTTCCGTTACTACTACGACGAAGAAGAGGCGCCCATGCTAGACAAGATCCGCGCCATGCGCCACGAATATCAGAGTACGGCTTATATGCAGGGCTTCATGGCCGCCATGCTCATGACCGAAGCCGTCAAGCGTACGCTCGAAGCGGGCAAGGAGCTGACCAGCGAAAACATGAAGGCCGGTCTGAACTCGATCCAGAATTTCGACACGGGCGGAATCATCGGGGTACCCATCTCCATCAAGGGTAATTCCGTGCCGGTGGGCCGCATCTACCGTGCGGACTACGCTGCCAAGAAGATGGTTCCGGCATCCGACTGGATCGTGCTCGAGTAAGGGACGGCCATGATCCTCGAGCTCAACAACATCGAGGTCGTGTACAACAAGGTCGTGCAGGTCTTGCGCGGCCTGTCGCTACGCGTACCGACCGGGCAGGTGGTGGCGCTGCTCGGCAGCAATGGCGCGGGCAAATCCACGACGCTGAAGGCGATCTCGCGTCTGCTGGAACTCGAGGATGGGGAACTGGTGAGTGGCCGCATCACCTACGACAGCCGTGATGTAGCCATCATGGCTCCGCAGGCGCTGGTGCGCAGCGGCATGAGCCACGTGATGGAAGGCCGCAGGGTGTTCGAGGATCTCACGGTCGAGGAGAACCTTGTCGCCGCCACCTACGCCTTGCAGGGACGCAAGGCACAGCGCGCGGACTTCGATCTCGTATACGAATATTTTCCCAGGCTGCACGAGCGCCGCCGCGGGCAGGCAGGGTATCTGTCCGGCGGGGAGCAGCAGATGTTGGCAATCGGCCGGGCGCTGCTGGCGCGCCCGCGGCTGATGCTGCTCGATGAGCCGTCTCTTGGCCTTTCACCGGTGCTGGTTGAATCCATCTTCGGCATCATCGCCCGCATTAACGCCGAGCAGGGCACTGCCATGCTACTGGTGGAGCAGAACGCTTCGGTGGCGCTGGCCATCGCCGATTACGGCTACATCATGGAAATGGGCAAGGTGGTGATTGACGGCAGCGCAGACAAGCTGGCCGGCGATGCCGACGTACGGGAGTTCTATCTCGGCATGGGCGGCGCGGGCGAACGGCGCAGCTTCCGTGATGTGAAGCACTACAAGCGCAGGAAGCGCTGGCTTTCATGAGGCAGCGGACATGACACAACTCTCCTTCGAACCGGCTCACCTCACGCTTCCGCAGATGCTGCGTGAACGTGCCGGGACCATGCCGAAACAGGTGGCCATCCGGCAAAAGGACTTCGGCATCTGGAATCCCTGCACGTGGGAAGACTATTGGCGCAGGGCATGTCACGTGGGATTGGGCATGCATGCCATGGGCGTGGGCCGCGGGGCTCATGTAGGAGTCATATCGGAGAACCGCCTGGAATGGGTGCTCGCCCAGATGGGGGCGGGTGCCGTCGGCGCGGTGACAGTGGGCGTATATCCCACCAGCCCGGCTTCGGAGGCCGGCTATGTGTTGGCACACGCCGATGTGGAACTGGTGGTGTGCGAGGACCAGGAGCAAGTAGAAAAGGTTCTGGAAACGCTGCCGGAGCTGCCTCGCCTCAAGACCATCGTGGTCATTGAAACCAAGGGCTTTCGCAACTATCCTGAACAACTGCGTGACCACATCATCAGCTTTGCGGATCTCGAAGAAAAAGGGCGGCAGAACGCTGCCGCCCATATGGACTACGTTGACGAGGTGCTCCAGCAGCAGTCGCTGGATGATGTGGGTCTCATGATTTATACGTCCGGTTCCACCGGCAAGCCCAAGGGCGCGATGATCACCTATCGCAATATGCGCGCCGTGGTGCCGGGCATCGTGGAAAGGTTGCAGCTGGATTCCGGCTCCCGGCATCTCTCGTATCTGCCCCTGTGCCACGTTGCTGAGCAAATGCTCACGACCTTCGTGCCCGTTTATCTCGGTTCACAGGTGAATTTCGGCGAGTCGCTGCGCACGGTACAGGAAGATCTGCGGGAAGTGGCGCCAACGTTATTCCTGGGCGTTCCGCGCATCTGGGAAAAGCTGCACGCCGCCATCACCATCAAGATGCAGGAAAGCCGCCGGCCCATGCGCTTGCTTTACGAGAAGGCGTTGGCGGCTTGCGGGCCTTTCGCTCACAAGGCAGCGCATCAGCGAAACCTGGGCGAACGACTGACTTACGCGTTCTGGTATTGCCTGGTGCTGCGGGCCTTACTGAACTTCATCGGTCTTCGCTGCGCGAAAGTGGCCCTTACGGGCGCCGCTCCCATCTCTCCGGCCGTGATCCGGTACTTTCGCACGCTGGGCGTGCCGCTAATCGAAGTGTATGGCCTGACCGAATCCACCGGCATGATTCTGGGCCAGCCGCTGGACGACGTACGTTGGGGTTCCGTGGGCACTGCTACCACTGGCGTCGAGTGCCGGGTGGGCAAAGACGGTGAGCTGCTGGTGCGCGGCGACATGGTGTTCGCCGGCTACTACAAGAACCCGGAACAGTCGCAAGCGGTCTTGCGCGATGGCTGGCTTCTGACCGGCGATGTGGTCCGCGAAGACCGGGGGGCCTTGTTCATCGTGGATCGGCTCAAGGACGTGATGATTACGGCGGGCGGCAAGAACCTCACTCCCTCTGAAATCGAGAACGCCGTAAAGGCGAGCCCTTACGTCAAAGAATGCATCATCGTGGCGGACCGGCGAAAGTTCGTCGCGGCACTCATTCAAATCGACTTCGAAACGGTGGCCAAATGGGCGGAGTCACGTGGGATTGCCTTCACGCACTTTCGCTCGCTTGCCGAGCAGCCGGCTGTGCGGGAGCTTGTGCAGCAGGAAGTCGACTCCGCCAACTCGCAACTGGCCGAGGTGGCTCGTATCCGACGTTTCCACCTTCTGACCAAAGAGCTGGACCATGACGATG
>JAJUGH010000211.1 GCA_029268265.1 Alcaligenaceae bacterium
AAGGCGTCGTCGCCGGGAAACTCGACCAGTTCGTCCACGAGGTTCGGGAAGAAGCGCAAGACCGGTTTGGCTGCAGCCAGCCCCACCAGCGTAATGTGCGCATGAGGCAACCGGTGTCGCAAGGCTTGCAGCGCCGGCACGGCGCACAGCATATCGCCCAGGTTCAGCGCGCGGAACACAACCACGCTGCGAACGGCATCCCACACCACCCTCTGCGTCATGGAAAGCTGGCTCCAAAGCGCCGCATCCCGACGAATCTCCAGAATACGGACAAAGGCGGAATCACAAGTGAGGTAATGAAGACCTCCACGATATTGCGCAAGGTCGGGGCGCTCTTGGCCAGGCGCGCCGCAAAAAAGGCCAGCGTGGCCAGGACCCAGGCAAGTACCGCTACCGCGGCGCCGATAGGCGACCCCACGATAGCCAGCAATACCGCCAGCAGGAGCAGCCCCGAGATCGTCAGATAGCGCCAGGGAGGGCCCGGCCGGATTCGTTCACGATACAGGCGCGGGTGCTTGCGATACAGCAGGACGTCATACAGCACCTTCTTCTGCATCCCGATGGCCGCCGCGAACGGCATGGGCCGCAACGGATGCACCACTTTCGCCTGCGGCGCATGCACAATCGTATAGCCGGCTTCCAGCAAGGAGAAGTGCAGGTCGGAATCCTCACGCCAGGCCATGCAGAAGCGTTCGTCAAAACCCTTTACGTCTGCCAGAGCTTCTCGGCGCACAAAACAGTTGGCCGTCACGAACTCTGCGCGCGTGAGTCCCGCGGCGTCGACTTCGATATCGGTCGGTTTTTCCGGCAAAGGCATCTCGATGCTGCCCGTCACCGCGTCTGCCCCACTTTCCATGATGGCCAGGCCCTGCTCCAGCCATGCGGGGTCAGGAACGGTGTCATCGTCCGTGAAGGCAATGACGGGGGCAGCGGCGCGCTCCCAGCCGCGGTTGCGAGCCGCAGCGGGTCCTTGTGTGCCGACGATTTCCAGGTAATGAATGGCAGCAGGCTTGGTACCCGTACGGCTTGCGGCCTCTACCACCGCCCTGGCCTGCTCGCTGGGGCCATCATCACATACGATGATCTCGTATTCATGTGGGCCCAGTGTCTGGGCCTGCAAGGCAGCCAGACAGCGCTCCAGAAGGTCCGGTCGCCGGTAAGTGGGCACAACCACACTGACTCGCGGTCCGAACTGCGGTGTCATGGCGCCTTCTCCACCACATGGTTGCCGATGAACAGCGCATCGATCGGCGACGTCCAGAAGGATTCCAATGCGTCGCGCGGGCTGCACACCACCGGTTCGCCTCGTGTATTGAACGATGTATTGACCAGCACCGGCACACCGGTCCTCGCCTCAAACTCTGTCAACAGACGGTGCAACAAGGGATTCTGAGCAGCCGTCACGGTCTGCACTCTTGCGGTTCCGTCCGTGTGTCTTACCGCGGGAATCAAATCGGCCTTATCTTCGAGCACGTCGAAAACAAACAGCATGAAGGGAGCGCTGATCGACGGCTTGCCGCGGCTGTCGAACCACTCATGCGCCTTTTCGGCCAGCACCACGGGCGCCACCGGTCGGAAGTCTTCCCGGTCCTTCAGCTCATTCAGGCGTGACTGCATTTCGCTGTCGCGCGGTGAGGCCAGGATCGAGCGGCCGCCCAGGGCCCGGGGCCCGAACTCCATCGGCCCCTGGAACCACGCAATCACCTTTTCCTGCGCCAGCATGGCGGCCGCTTCCGCTGCCGTGTCCGTGAGCTTGCGATACCGAACGTGTGAACGCTCGAGAAAGCGCGTGATCTCTTCATCGCTATAGCTGGGCCCCAGGTAGGCGTGATCCATGACCCAGCGTGTCTTGCATTCGGCTTTGAGCTTGTCACGCCTTTGCTGCATGTCCACCCATAAGGCGGCGCCCAACGAAATTCCGGCATCGCCTGCTGCCGGCTGTACCCAGACGCTTTCGAACGGCCCTTTGTCGGCCAAGTGCGAGTTCAGCACGCAGTTGAGTGCGACCCCTCCCGCCATGCAGAGATTCGACGCCTTGGTTTGCCCGTGCAGCCAGTGCACCATTTCGAGCACGGTTTCTTCGAGCACTTTCTGCAGAGAATGCGCGATGTCCATGTGCCGCGGCTGGAAGTCGGAGCCGTGCACCCTGGCCGGCCCGAAGACTTCTTCCCAGCGACACGGCTCTACGGTGTAGCCACCCTCGCCGTCATACCGCAGTATCCGACGGAATTCTTCAAGGAAGGCCGGCTTGCCGTAAGAGGCCAGAGCCATGACCTTGTACTCATCGGAGGAATGCAGAAAACCCAGATAGCGCGTGACGTCTTCGTAAAGCAGCCCTAGCGAATGCGGCAGGAATATCTGCTTGATCCGGTTGTAGCTGTCGTCGGAAAAATGACCATAGCTGGTGGTGGTGCGCTCGCCGCGGCCGTCCATGGTCAGGACGGCGGAATCCGGATAAGGCGCCGCCAGGAAAGCGCTGGCCTCGTGGCAAAGATGATGCTCGAGGAACTGCCACCGTTCCATGACGTGCGGCAGGGTGTCGGAGCGGAAGCGCTTTTGCAGATGCAGGGGCACGCCGTCAATCAGTTGACGCGGCGCATTCATGATGTAAGACAGGAACAGCCCGTCCCAGGGGGACCCGGGGCCCTTCCAGTTTGCCGACGGTTCCAGCGGCAATTCGATACGCCCGCGCGGAGCGATATCGCCCTTCAGCAGTGAAGGATCGAACCCATAGACGATATGGTCGACATCTTCGAGATTGCATTCCGCCTGCGCCAAGCAATAGTCGATGGCATAGTACGGTAGCTGCCAGGTCGAGAAAGGCACCGGTCGCTTACTGTGCTTCACGCGCGTGAACCGCTCTTCTTCTACTGCCGCCAATACGTGGCCGTCGCGCACAATTGCGGCGGAACAGTCGTGAAACGTGGCATTGATGCCCAATGTCAGCATGCTGATGATCTCCGCTCAGTCTACGCCGGCCAGGGCGCGGGCCGGCACGCGGCCGGTCTCGGCCAGCAAATCCAGAACTGCGTTGCACACACTTTCGGGGGTGACGCCCCGCAGACACGCGTGGTGTCCTTCGGGGCAGACACTGCGATAGCAATTTCGGCACGGCACGTCGTGAAACAACACCCGCTGCGGCACCATCCAAGGCGTGTGCTGGGGGTTGGTCAACGCATAGAGGTCCACCACCGGCGTGCCGACGGCCGCGGCCACATGCACCGGACCGGTGTTGTTCGACAGGAGCAGGCGCGATTCCTCGATGAGGCATGCCAGTTCGCCGAGCGTCAGTTCTGCCGTGAGGTCGACGATCGGGGCATGGCCGCCGCAGCGCTGCGCCACCGATCGAATGATCGAACGCTCGGAGGCGTCGCCCGTCAATAGAACCGTTCCCGCCCGAGTGCCTATCAGTTTGAGCGCATCCGCAAAGTTTTCAGCAGGATAGCGACGTGACGGAGCGGTGGCCCCGCAGTGCACTACCATGCCGGCCCGGCCGGGCTCAACGCCACGAGCGGCAAGCTTCTGATGCAGCGTTTCGCGGTCTTCCCGGCGCGTGCGAAAGACCATGACCGGATGCGGATTGATGGCTCCGACGGACGCAACAAGGTCCAGCTGTCGTTGCACTTCATGACGCACATTCTGCTGCGGCTCGGTTTCGCGACGCCATTCCGAAATCAGGTGATAGGGGTTCTCGCGGCAATGTGCCAACACCCGCGGGATGCCGGCCAGCCGGCACATCAAAGCCGCAGGCAGCGGGCTCTGGCTATACACCGTAAAGATGACGGCTGCGTCGAACTGCTGCTGCCGCAGGGACTCCAGCAATGCGTGGTCGGCCGTCAGTTCGGCGGCGTCGTTCTTCACCCATGGTGCTTCGTAGGCGATCACATCGTCAAGGTCGGGAATGAACGGGGCCAGCGCAGAACCTGAACGCGACGCCAGCAGGGTGATGTGGCGCTGCGGCCTCGCCTGCTTGAGAGCGCGGATTGCCGGCGTGCTCATGAGCACGTCGCCCATATTGTCCAGGCGCACGCACAAGATCCGTTGTACCGAATCCCAGTTGGCCGTCTCGGTCATCTCCCCACGCCCTCGCCTTCCATGACGGACGCCGCCACGATGCGGGCCGCCTGCGCAAAGTCGCCGACACGATGATGCGGAGTACGCCACTCGTTCATCAGCCACTCCGTCTCGTTCCCGTTGTCGATGAGAATCGTGCTGCAGCCCACACGCCTGCCGGCCTCGATATCGTGCAGGATGTCACCGATCATCCATGAGCGGGGCAGATCGACGCCGTGAATCTCGGCCGCCCGCAACAGCATTCCAGGTGCGGGCTTGCGGCAATCGCACACGGCCCCATAGGGGGCGACGTGCCCTTCCGGGTGGTGAGGGCACCA
>JAJUGH010000212.1 GCA_029268265.1 Alcaligenaceae bacterium
AAGACGATTTCCGCACCGACCTCGGCACCGCGCAGCGCGGCAGCCGTATCGGTGGTGAAGAAGGGGTTGCCGGTTCCGGCCGCGAAGATCACGACCTTGCCTTCCTCGAGGTAGCGCAGCGCCTTGGGTCGGATGTAGGCCTCGACGACCTGGTCGATACGCAGGGCCGATTGTACGCGTGCATCCACACCACCGTGCTTCAGGGCGTCCTGCAGGGCCAGCGCGTTCATGACGGTGGCCATCATGCCCATGTAATCGGCCGTTGCGCGGTCCATGCCTTGCGCGCCCGGGGCGATGCCGCGGAAGATGTTTCCTCCCCCGATGACGATGGCCAGCTCGACGCCACTTTGCGCGACCTTGACGATTTCTTCCGTCATGCGCAGGATGGTGGATCGATTGATGCCGAACGCGTCCTCACCCATCAGGGCTTCGCCTGATAGCTTCAGGAGCACGCGCTTGTACGTTCTGGTCGTCATGGGAAATTCTCGGAAAACAAACGCAAAGTTTAATTGAAGAAAGCCCGCCCAGGGGGGCACCCTCTCCCAGCGCTTCGGGGGGAAACAGGACTACGGGATTAGGTGATTCGCCCGATCGAGCCCGACTCGCCGAAGGCGGTCGGGCTCGGGGGCAGGCAAGGTGCCGGGTGCAGCACCCGGCGATCCGTTGCAGACAGGATCAGGCGTTGCCGGCGGCGGCGGCGACTTCGGCTGCGAAGTCTTCGGACCGCTTTTCGATGCCTTCGCCGACCACGTAAAGCGCGTAACGGTTCACGCGGGCGCTCTTTTCCTTGAGCATCTGCTCGACGCTCTGCTTGTCGTTCTTGACGAAAGGCTGCGACAGCAGCGTGACTTCCTTCAGGTACTTCTGAACGCTGCCTTCGACCATCTTGGTGACGATCTCGGCAGGCTTGCCGGACTCGGCAGCCTTTTGTTCCGCAACCGAGCGCTCACGCTCGATGTCTTCGGCAGGCACGCCGTCAGCGTTCAGCGCCTTGGGCTTGGTGGCAGCCACGTGCATGGCGACGTCCTTGCCGACTTCCTCGGCACCGGCGAAATCCACCAGCACGCCAATACGGCCGCCATGGACATAGCTTGCCAGCTGATCGGCGGTCTCGAAACGCTCGAAACGGCGCACCGACATGTTCTCACCGATCTTGCCCACCAGCGCAGCACGCGTGGACTCGACTGTTCCGTCACCCATGGGCAGCTCGGACAGCGCCGCGACGTCGGCAGGGTTCTTCTCGGCGACCAGGCGGGCCAGATCGTTCACGAACGCGATGAAATCGTCGTTCTTGGCCACGAAGTCGGTCTCGCAGTTGACTTCGATGACTGCACCGACCTTGCTGTCGCCGGCGATGTGCAGGCCGATCAGGCCTTCGGCCGTCACGCGCGCGGCAGCCTTGCTGGCCTTGTTGCCCAGCTTGACGCGCAGGATTTCCTCGGCACGAGCCATGTCGCCATCAGCTTCGGTCAGCGCTTTCTTGCATTCCATCATGGGCGCGTCGGTCTTCTCGCGCAGTTCCTTGACCATGGTTGCAGTGATTTGGGCCACAATTTTCTCCAATTCGGTAAAACACGCCCCGGACGGGACCGGGGCAGGTTCGAAGCATCTTCCGGCGCCCTGAAAAAGCGGCGCCGGGGGTCGCACGATCCCGCAGGATCCGCTTACTCGCGTTCTTCGTCGGCTTCTTCGACCTCGACGAATTCCTCGCCTTCAGCGAGTTCTTCGACGATACCGTTGAGGGCCTGCTCGCGGCCTTCGAGCACGGCATCCGCCATGCCGCGCGCGTACAGCGCGATGGCGCGAGCCGAGTCATCGTTGCCCGGAATCACGTAGTCAATGCCTTCGGGCGAGTGGTTGGTATCCACGACCGCCACAACGGGGATGCCCAGGGTGCGAGCTTCGGCAATCGCAATCTTGTGGTAGCCGACGTCGATCACGAACAGTGCGTCGGGCAGATTGTTCATGTCCTTGATGCCGCCGATGGACTTGTTGAGCTTGTCGAGTTCGCGCTGGAACATCAGACCTTCTTTCTTGCTCATGCGCTCGGTCAGGCCTTCTGCCTGTTGAGCTTCCATTTCCTTCAGGCGCTTGATGGAGGTCTTGACCGTCTTGAAGTTGGTCATCATTCCGCCAAGCCAGCGGCTGTCGACGTAGGGCATGCCGCAACGCTGGGCTTCCTGGGCGACGAGCTCCCGCGCAGCGCGCTTCGTGCCGACGAACAGCACCTTGCCGCCACGAGCAGCCAGCTGACGCAGGTACTTTTGCGCTTCCAGGTACTTGACGACGCTCTTTTCGAGGTTAACGACGTGGATCTTGTTACGCTGACCGAAGATGAAGGGTGCCATCTTCGGGTTCCAGTAACGGGTTTGGTGGCCGAAGTGAACTCCGGCTTCCAGCATTTCACGCATCAAAGACATAATATTCTCCAAGGGTTGGGTCCAATATCCGGTGCAAGTAATCCGCTAGGCGGACACCCCGGCGCACATGGCTGGCCCACGAGGGCCAGCATCACCGACTCTTGAAACCCGACTTCCGGCCCAGGCGCTATCATTGAATGCATGAGCCTTTGGCGAAAACCGATACAAGTTGCCGATGCGGATACGCTATTTCCGGCTTCAGGGGCAATCATTGCCCCTTGTCATAAAAGCATGCGGGCAAGCCTTCTGCGCCCATGCCTTCATTCCTGCTCCGAAACCTTAAGCCTTACCCTTAAGTGTTAAGCCAAGGCCAAAATTCCAGAAAGCCTATAATTCTACTACTTTTTTCTTTAAGCCAGCACAGATCATGACCGACCTCGTCACCGACCCCGCCGACCTCGACAAAATGCGCGCCGCCTGCCAGGCTGCCGCCTCCGCACTGGACCACCTGGCCCAGTACGTGAAGCCGGGCGTCACCACCGGCGAGCTGGATCGGGTGTGCATGGACTACATCACCAATGTGCTGCATGCCGAGACGGCCACCGTGGGCTATGCGCCACCGGGATACACGCCCTTCCCCGCTTCGATCTGCACTTCGGTCAACCATGTCATCTGCCATGGCATTCCGGGCGACAAGATCCTGAAGAACGGCGACATCATGAATATCGACGTCACGATCATCAAGGACGGCTGGTTCGGTGACACGAGCCGCATGTTCAATATCGGTGAGCCGTCCATTCTGGCCCGTCGCCTGGTGGACACCACCTACGAGTGCATGTGGCTGGGAATCGAACAGGTCCGCCCCGGCGCCACGCTGGGCGACGTGGGTCATGCCATCCAGAAACATGCCGAGAAGAACGGGTTCTCGGTCGTGCGCGAGTATTGCGGCCATGGCGTCGGGCGTCGCTTCCATCAGGATCCGCAGGTCCTGCACTATGGCAAGCCGGGCACCGGCGAGCGCCTGGAGCCCGGCATGATCTTCACGATCGAACCGATGATCAATGCCGGTCGCCGAGAAATCCGCACGATGGCCGATGGCTGGACGGTGGTCACCCGCGACCGCAGCCTGTCCGCGCAGTGGGAGCATGCCGTCCTGGTGACGGATACCGGATACGAGGTGCTGACCGTATCGCCCGGCATGCCGGCTCCTCCTGCCTTCGTAAGCGGCTTTCAGGCGGCCTGATACCGGAAGGCACCCATGCCCAGCCTCGGCGCCGCTCAACTTCGCAAGACGCTGTCCGAAGAGCGGCGCGATGCCATACAGCTGTTCCGTGAGAACCGCCGGCCTCAGACGCTGCTGCAGAATCTGCGCCGTGCGGCGGACCGCGCGCTGAAGGGCCTGGTGGCGCTGCATCCCCTTCCCCCCGGGGGCGCCCTGCTGGCTGTGGGCGGTTACGGGCGCGGCGAGCTCTACCCCTATTCCGACGTCGACGTCATGATCCTGTTGCCGGAGCCTCCGGATCAGACAGCGGCCGGACTGATCGAAACGTTTGTGGCGGCCCTCTGGGACCTTGGCGTGGAGCCCGGCCTGAGCGTGCGCACCATTGCCGACTGCAAGCGCGAAGCCGCGACAGACATCACGATCGAGACTTCACTGCTGGAGGCACGCTGGCTGGAAGGCGACCGCAGCCTGATGACCATGCTGCAGGCGGCCATGGCCGAGCAGCGCGATGTCCACAGCTTCTTCCACGCCAAACGGGCCGAAATGCAGCAACGCCACGCCCGCTATCACGATACGCCCTACGCCCTGGAGCCGAATTGCAAGGAATCCCCGGGTGCGCTGCGCGACCTGCAGGTCGTATTGTGGATGGCCCAGGCGGCCGGAATGGGCAAGACATGGTCAAAGATTGCCGGCAATGGCTGGATGACCACCACTGAACTGCGCACGTTGCGCCGGGCGGAGCTGGC
>JAJUGH010000213.1 GCA_029268265.1 Alcaligenaceae bacterium
CTGCGCTGATTCAAGCGGTCGTGACCTGAGGCATCGCCACGCTGGGCGTTGACGAGCGTGGCTGGCGCAGCAAGCGCAGCCCGTTGAATACGACCAGCAGGCTGGCACCCATGTCGGCAAAGACCGCCATCCACATGGTGGCTTGGTCAGACACCGCCAGGATCAGGAAAACGATTTTGATGCCCAGCGCGAAAACGATGTTCTGCCAGAGCACCCTGTGAGTCCGGCGGGAAAGCCGCAACGTTTCCGGGATACGACGAAGGTCGTCGTTCATGATCACCACATCCGCGCTTTCCATGGCGACGTCCGTGCCGGCCCCGCCCATGGCAAAGCCGATGTCGGCCGCGGCCAGCGCCGGTGCGTCGTTGATACCGTCGCCCACCATGGCAGCCCTGCCGGATCCCTCACTGAGCTGACGCATGGCATCATACTTTTCTTGCGGGAGCAAGCCGGCACGGACCTCGTCGATGCCCACCTGTCCCGCGACGCTCTTCGCCGCGGATTCGTTGTCGCCGGTCAGCATGACGGTCTTCACACCCAGCTGCTTCAGTTCGGCGACGGCCCGCGCGGAGTCGGGGCGCAGTGCGTCCGCGACCGCGAAGATCGCAAGAACGCCGCCTGGTCCGGCAAGCAGGCTGGCCGTACGGCCATGTAGTTGTTGTTCGTGCAGCAGGCACCCGATATCGGTGCTGTCCATGCCCATCTCTCGAATCTTGCGAAGACTGGCCAGCTCGTATCGTTCGCCATTGATCAAGCCATGGACGCCATGCCCCGCGTCCGCCCCGAATTGCTCCACCTCTGCGGCCTCGGACTGCAAGCCCGCCGCTATCGCTTTTGATACGGGATGGTCCGACCGACTCGCCAGCGCCATTGCGATACGACGTACACGAGCGTCATCTGCGTCTGCGCCGATGTAAATCTGTTCTACCAGTCTGGGCCGCCCTTGCGTCAGTGTGCCGGTCTTGTCCATGGCCACCACCGTCAGGCTGCGTGCCTGCTCGAGGTGCACGCCGCCCTTTACCAGGATGCCGCGGCGCGCACCGGCCGCCAGCGCACTAACGATGGTGACCGGGGTGGAGATCACCAGGGCGCAGGGGCAGGCAATCACCAGCAGCACCAGCGCGCGGTAGATGCTCTCGAGCCATGGCTGCCCGAACAGGACGGGTGCGCCGACCGCCACCAGCACCGCCAGCACGAATACAGCCGGGGTGTAGACCGCGGCAAAGCGATCAATGAAGCGCTGCGTGGGTGCGCGCCTGGACTGCGCATCTTCAACGGAATGAATGATGCGCGCCAGCACCGTATCGGCCACAAGCGCAGTGGCTCGGACCTCCAGCCCCCCATGCATATTCACGGTGCCGGCGTACACCGCGTCGCCGGCCTCCTTTTCTACGGGCATGCTTTCGCCTGTGATGGCGGCCTGGTCAATGGCGCTGCGGCCGGCTGTGACCTCGCCATCCAGGGGGATGCGTTCACCGGGACGCACACGCAACACATCGCCGATCCGAACGTCGGCGGCGGCGACGCTTTCCCAACTTCCGTTGCAGCCGCGGCGCTCCGCGACGGGCGGAGACAGGTCCAGCAACCCCTTGATGGCATTTCTCGCCCGGGCCACGGATCGGTGTTCAATGAACTCTGCCAGTGTGTAGAGCGCCATGACCATCGCGGCCTCCGGCCACTCGCCGATCAGGAACGCACCTGTGACGGCCACCATCATCAGTGCATTGATGTTGAGCTGCCCCCGAAGCAGTGACTTCATTCCCGAACGGAGCACCGCAGTGCCCGAAAGCGCGATCGCCACCAGCGCCATGATCATGCCCACGGCTGTCCATGTAGGTGTGCCGGGGCCGAGTATGGCCAGTAGCTCCGCCCCCAACGCCACAGGCAGCGCAACGAGCAGGCGTCGGAACTCCTTATCGGCCAGCAATGCTGGCGGGGCTTCAGACCCGTGGGCCGCGATGGTAACCGTCCCACCGCAGCAGCTCCCGCAACCATCTCCCGAGTCAGCTTGCCTACGGGCGTCATGGAGATGTTCATGCACGCCCTGGCCCGGGCCGGCGTGATCGGCGCATCTATGCGGATGCGGATGCGGGTGCTCATGCCCTTGCCCATCAGCGCACACGTGCGCATGGCTATGATTTCCTTCGTGCGAAGTGTGGGAATGAGCGGGCATGAATGACTCCTTGAAGCAGTGATGCGGACCGCGGTTAGTCGATCCGTTACTGACATTGAAATCCCTGTAGCAACTACAAGGTCAAGCATTCCAGAGGATCACGATGCTATGCTCGCCGACAACTATCGGCAGGAGACATTCAATGGAATATCGCAAGCTGGGGCGCAGCCCTTTACTCGTATCCCCGCTCACCTTGGGCACCATGATGTTTGGCGGCGCCACCGATACGGAGGAGTCGGTCCGCATCGTGCACGACGCTCGGGATGCCGGCATCAACTCGATGGATACCGCCGACATTTACAACAAGGGCGTGACGGAGGAGGTGGTCGCCAAGGCCATCGCCGGAGACCGCGACCAATGGGTGCTCGCCAGCAAGGTGGCCAATCGTATGGGCGAGGGTCCCAACCAGCTCGGCTTCTCGCGCAAGTGGATCATCGAAGGCGTGGAAGCAAGCCTGCGCCGCCTGGGCACCGACTATCTGGACATTGTGTATCTGCATCGTGACTTTCCCGGTGAATCGCTGGAAGAACCCCTGCGCGCACTGGGCGACCTGATTACGCAGGGCAAGATCCGCTACTACGGCCTGTCGAATTTCCGGGGATGGCGAATTGCCGAATCGGCGCGCGTGGCGGGACTGCTCGGCATCCCCGCCGCTGCGGTCATTCAGCCGGTGTACAGCCTGGTCAACCGCGTAGCCGAACAGGAGCAGATCCCCGCTGCGCATGAATACGGCATGGGCGTCATCTCATACAGTCCGCTTGCGCGGGGCGTACTTACCGGAAAATATCGCAGCATGGACGACATTCCGGAAGGCTCCCGCGTCGCCCGGGCCGACCCGCGCATCCTGCAGACGGAATGGCGAGCAGAATCACTGCAAGTCGCCAACGCCGTGCGCGAGCGGGCCGAGGCACGCGGATGCACCACGGCCGATTTCGCGACAGCATGGGTGCTCAATAACCGCATGATCTCGTCGGCCATTGCCGGACCCCGCACGTTCGAGCAATGGCGCGCGTATTTGCGCGCGCTGGAACTGACCCTCGATGCCGAAGATGAGGCCTTCGTAGATGGGCTTGTCAGCCCCGGCTATGCATCGACGCACGGCTACCACGATCCAAGCCATAAAGTGAGTGGACGTGTGGCGAAAGGCCTGGGCGAATAGACAGTTTCAACTGCGGCTTAACGCAGATCAAGGAAACTGCGACGGACCGGTGCTGCGGCTAGGGAATATCCCTATACTGAATACTTCAATGTATTTCCATTCGTAGCACCGATGTCCGTCGCAATGAAAAAGTTTCTCGGCAGCCTGAAGCTGCGCCATAAATATGCCATGATCGGAATGCTGGGCCTGATCGTGACGCTGATCCCGACTACCCTCGTCACGATGGACAGGATCAGCACCGCCCGCCAGGCCAGCGTCGCCGCCGAATCACTGGTTCCCGCCACGCGGATGCTCGAGTTCATGCGGTTCACCCAGCAAGTGCGCGGGCTCTCTAGCGCCTATCTCAACGGCGATGCCGATGCAGCCGCACAGATCGCCAGTAGCCGCGAATCCTTACGGGTTGCCCACTCACAAGCAATGGATGCAATGCTTCACCTGGCAACGACCCAGGAGGCACATGCCACGCTGCAGCGCCTGTTGCGGGAACTGGATGACCTGGCTGGCCGCGTGCAGTCACGTGGCGTCTCAGCAGGAGCGAGTTTCCAGGCCTACTCGGCGTTGATCGAAGAGCAGATGTCGCTGCTCAACGACATGGTGTCGGACACCGGGCTGGACCTCGATTCACATCCGGACAGCTACCCTCTCATCAAAGGCCTTTTCGGCGAGTTGCCCGCGCTCACCGAGCTGCTCGGGCAAGCTCGAGGCATGGGGGCGGGGATACTCGCGCGTGGAAGCTCGAGCGAATCCGACCGTGTTGCACTCGCTGCCCTGGTGGCCCGGGCGGAAGACCGGCTTCGCGGCTGGACCGAAGCAATCCACACCGCCACCGCACACAGCCCCACCGTGGCAGACGCCTTGGCAACGCCCCTCGGCCAG
>JAJUGH010000214.1 GCA_029268265.1 Alcaligenaceae bacterium
ACATCCATGGCGTGCTTCCGGTTGCACCGCGCCGCCGCCTTGGCGGCGGCTAACGGCCTACAGGCTGTAGTACATATCGAATTCGACCGGATGCGTGGTCATGCGCAGGCGGGTGATTTCGGCCATTTTCAATTCGATGTAGGCGTCGATCATCTCGTTGCTGAATACGCCTCCGCGGGTCAGGAATTCGCGATCCCGATCCAGCGCTTCCACCGCCTCTTCAAGCGATGCGCAGACGGTGGGAATCTGTGCGTCTTCTTCCGGGGGAAGATCGTACAGGTTCTTGTCGGCCGGATCGCCCGGATGGATCTTGTTCTGCACGCCGTCGAGCCCGGCCATCATCAGGGCGGCAAACGCCAGGTAGGGGTTGGCCATCGGGTCGGGGAAGCGGGCTTCCACGCGGCGTGCCTTGGGGCTCCCCACATAGGGGATGCGGATGGAGGCCGAACGGTTGCGGGCGGAGTAAGCCAGCTTGACGGGTGCTTCGAAGTGCGGCACCAGACGCTTGTAGGAGTTCGTGGCCGGATTGGTGATGGCGTTCAGCGCGCGGGCATGCTTGATGATGCCGCCGATGTAGTAAAGCGCGAACTCGGAAAGGCCGGCATAGCCGTTACCCGCGAACAGGTTCTGGCCATCCTTCCAGATGGATTGGTGCACGTGCATGCCGGAACCGTTGTCTCCGACGATGGGCTTGGGCATGAAAGTGGCGGTCTTCCCATAGACGTGGGCGACGTTGCGCACCGTGTACTTCAGGATCTGCGTCCAATCGGCGCGCTCCACCAATGTACTGAAGCGGGTGCCGATTTCGAGCTGCCCGGGTCCGGCCACTTCATGGTGGTGCACTTCCACCGGTACGCCTTGCTGTTCCAGCAACAGGCACATTTCCGAACGCATGTCCGCGAAGCTGTCAATGGGCGAGACCGGAACGTAACCGCCCTTGTGGCCGGGCCGATGCCCCAGGTTGGCGCCGTTCATATCCAGGCCGCGCGACCAGCTGCCCTCGTCGGAGTGGATCTTGACGAAGCAACCCGACACGCTGTCGTCCCAGCTGACGCCGTCAAAGACGAAAAATTCGGGCTCCGGACCGAAATACGCGGTGTCGCCGAGTCCGCTGGACTTCAGGTAGGCTTCGGCACGCTTGGCGATCGAGCGCGGGTCGCGGTCGTAGCCTTTCATGTCCGAAGGCTCGACCACGTCGCAGGTCAGTATGAGCGTGGTCTCTTCGCGGAACGGGTCGATACGGGCGGAGTTTGTTTCCGGCACGAGCACCATGTCCGAGGCCTCGATGCCCTTCCATCCGGCGATGGAGGAACCGTCGAACATCACACCGTTTTCAAGCCTGTCTTCATCGACGGTGTGAGCCGGCACGGTCAAATGGTGTTCCTTGCCTAGCGTGTCGGTGAAGCGAAAATCGACGAAGGCCACTTCACTGTCAGCGATCATCTTGATAACGTCTACGGGGGCGGACATATGGGCTCCTGGAGCAGGTTTTCTGAAGGTACGCGGGCATTAACGCAATGGCCGTGCCAGCTTTCCGGATGCCGGCGAACACAGTGACCGGCCAATACAAGGCGCCATTTGCGATCACAGGCCACATAACGGTGCACCGCGCACCATTAAGGTGCACATTTTAGTGCACGCGGATCACTCCACGAATTCATGCAGGACGTCGTTCAAATAACGCCATCCCTGATCCGTGGTGCGCAGGCGACCGCCGGCAAGCGACACCAGCCCTCGCTGCTCCAGCCGCTGCAAGGTGGGGAGCACCACGGTGAACGGCAGGCCGGTATGCGCCGGGAAGAGCGACATGTCGACGCCCTCCTTCAAGCGCAGCGCATTCAGCATGAACTCGAACGGCAGTTCGTTGGGTGCCACCACGCGGTCTTCGGCAACATGGCTGCCGTCGCGCAGCAGGCTGCGCTGCATCCAGCTATCCGGATTGCGGTTACGCGCCTGGCGTACGATGCGATCATGAAAGGACAGCTTGCCGTGAGCACCGGGGCCAAGCCCTAGGTAGTCACCGAAGGTCCAGTAGTTCTGATTGTGCAGACTGCGCTGGCCAACCTTGGCGTAGGCGGAGACCTCGTATTGCTCGTAGCCGGCCATTGCCGTCGCTTCGATCATGTACTCATGCATCGAGGCCGCGAGATCGTCATCGGGGAGCGGCGGCGGATACTTCGCGAATACCGTGTTCGGTTCGAGCGTGAGGTGATAGAGCGACAGGTGTCCGGTATCGAACGACAGCGCCGTATCCAGATCGCGCCGACAGGCGTTCAGATCCTGGCCCGGTAAGGCGTACATCAGGTCCAGGTTCACGCGGGGCACGGCGCTCTGCGCCATGTCGATGGCGGCACGCGCCTGGGCGGAATCGTGGATGCGGCCCAACGCGCGCAAGGCCTCATCATTGAAGCTTTGCACGCCCAACGACAAGCGGTTCACGCCGCTGCGGCCGTACTCCCGGAACCGCCCCGCTTCTGCCGTACCGGGATTGGCCTCGAGCGTAATCTCGGCATCCGGAAGAAGGTTCAGGCAGGCACGAAAGGATGCGAGCATGGAGTCGACCGCCCGGGCTGACAGCAAGCTGGGCGTTCCGCCGCCGATGAAAACCGAGATGACCTGCCTGCCCCAAATGAGCGGGAGGGCCTGCTCCAGGTCGGCCTGCAAGGCAGCGAGATAGTCGTCTTCCGGAATGTCGCCCTTCTTCTCATGCGAATTGAAGTCGCAATAAGGGCATTTGCGCACGCACCAGGGTACGTGCACATAAAGGGAAAGCGGTGGCAGGGGGCGCCGCCCCAATCCATGGCCGCTCGCGGGCCGCACGCGCGGGCGCTCTATCGATTCTGCGGGCACCGGCGCCGGACGGTTGCCCGAGCCCTGCTCCATCGTCATGCAGGTGCTCCGCTAAGTTCACGCAGCTGTTCCAGGAGGCGGTTCAATGCCCGTGCCCGATGGCTGATGCGGTTTTTCTCGGCGGGATCAAGTTCCGCCACGGTGCAACCCTGCTCCGGCAACCAGAAGTGTGGGTCATAGCCGAACCCATGCTCACCACGAGGCGTCGCAACAATTTCGCCGTGCCAGCGGCCCTCGGCAACGATGGGGCAAGGATCGTCGGCGCTTTCCAGATAGACCAACACCGCAACGTAATAGGCGCGGTGGTCCTGCACGCGCTGAAGGTGGCTGACCAGGCGCATATTGTTCGCCAGATCCGATTTCTCACCGCCGTTCATGCTGGCGTAGCGGGCGGAATACACCCCCGGTGCGCCGCCCAGCGCCGGCACGCAAAGACCGGAATCGTCGGCAAGCGCCGGCCGGCCGGTATGCTGGCTGGCATGGCGGGCCTTGGCGATGGCGTTCTCCACGAAGGTGACGTGTGGCTCGTCGGCTTCGGTGACACCCAGCTCACCCTGCGCCACCATGCGGATGCCTGCTGACGACAGGATGGCGGAAAACTCCCGCAGTTTCCCAGCGTTGTTGGAGGCGAGCACGACTTCGCGAGCCGTATCGTGATTCATGTATTTTCTCCGTGTTCGGGTTCAGCCGCCGCCACACACTCGGGCGCCGCATTGCTTTCGCAGGCGTCTTCCTGCATGAGCTTTACCAATTGCTGCGCGAAGATCGGCAGGCGGTCCAGCTGGCGCACACAAATGTGCAGTCTGCGCACTGCCCAGGGATTCTGAAGATCGATGATGCGTATGGGCAGGTCCTGGACGTAGCGCAATGCCGCCGTATGCGGGATCACGCCCAGCCCCACGCCGGCGGCCACCATGCGGCAGACCGCCTCGAAGTTGCTGACTTCGACCCGGAATCGCAGGGCGCGACCAAGTTCTTCGGCAGCCTGCAGCAGGAAGGCGTGAATGGCGCTGGATTCCGCCAGGCAGACGTAGTCGTATTCCAGCGTATGTTCGAAGTCGACGCTGGCACGAGCGGCCAGTGGATGATTTTCGCGAGTGACCAGCACAAGGCGATCATTGCGATACGGGAGGAACTCCAGCTCGCCGTCGCGCGGCGGGGCTGCGGTGATGCCGATGTCGGCCGCGCCGTCTGCGACGGCCTTGATCACCTGATGGCTCAGCCGCTCCCGCAGTTCAACGTTGACGTCCGGGTTCGCCGCCAGGTAGCGAGCCAGGATGTTGGGCATGAACTCATTCATGGCGGTGGTGTTGGCGCACACTTTCACCATGCCCTTGATGCCGCTGGC
>JAJUGH010000215.1 GCA_029268265.1 Alcaligenaceae bacterium
GGTGGGAATCATCGGGCGTAACGGCGCGGGCAAGACCACGTTGCTGCGCGCCATCATGGGGCTTATTCGCCTGCGATCCGGCACGATTCTGTTCGAAGACGTCGAACTCAGCGCGCTGCCTGGCCACGCACGGGCGGGCCACCAGATCGGCTATTCGCCTGAAAACAGAGTCATTTTCCCGACGATGTCGGTGGAAGAGAATCTGCGCCTGCCCTGCCAATCCCTCAGGCAGCCTCGTAAGGATGTGGACCGCCGCCTTGAAATCGTGCTTGAGGTCGTGCCTGACCTGGCGCCGCTGCTCAAGCGATCAGGCTCGGCGTTGTCCGGAGGGCAAGGCAAGATGGTGGCGCTGGGCCGCGCCTTAATGGTCGGTACACGGCTATTGCTGCTGGACGAGCCCTTTCAAGGGCTGGCGCCCAAGCTCGGCATGATCTACACCCAGGCACTCGGGCGGCTACGCGACATACAGCCTGAGCTGTGCGTGGTGATTACCGAATCGAATATCAAGTTGCTGGGCAATATCCCGGATCACGTCTGGACCATCGAGCGCGGCTCGATAGAACGCCAGAACCGGCCGGAAGCCGCCCTTCATGATGAATCCAGTCAACAAAGGCCCGTTAATGATGGGCTGATCAATCCCTGAATACGCAGAAGGAAGGAGACACTGATGGCACAACTGGCAGGCAAGGTAGCGTTGATCACCGGCGCGGGCAGCGGTTTCGGCGAGGGTATCGCCAAACTTTATGCCAAGGAGGGCGCCCGCGTGGTGATCGCCGATCTGAACGAAGAGGCGGCAACGCGAGTCGCTACCGAGATCGGTGAGAGCGCCGTGGCCGTGACTGGCGATGTCTCGAAGCGCGAAGACGTACAACGCATGGTGGACACCTGCACCGAACAACTGGGTGCGCTGGACATCGTGGTGAACAACGCTGCAACCACGCACAAGAACCAGCCCATGCTGGACGTCGACGAAGAGATGTTCGACCGCCTGTTTGCCGTCAACGTGAAGTCCATCTATTACATGACCCAGGCCGTGGTGCCGGTGATGCGCGAGCAGGGCAAGGGCGTAATTCTGAATATCGGCTCTACGGCGGGTATTCGCCCCCGGCCGGGCCTGAGCTGGTACAACGCCACCAAGGGGGCGGTGAACCTGCTTTCCAAATCCATGGCGGTCGAACTCGGCCCCGAAAATATCCGGGTCAACGCCATCTGCCCGGTCATGGGCGTGACCGGCATGTTCGAGCTCTTCATGGGTCTACCCGATACCCCTGAAAACCGCGCGAAGTTCCAATCCACCATCCCGTTGGGTCGTTTCTGCACGCCGGCAGACGTAGCCGCCGCTGCACTGTTCCTGGCAAGCGATGCGGCGGAGTTCATCACGGGCGTCGAGTTTCCGGTGGATGGCGGCCGTACGATCTGACAACACCAAAAAAGGAGGGGCAAGTCATGAAGACCCGTGCTGCGTTGCTGCGCTCGATGGGGATGGAGGGTCCCTATGCGGAATCCCGTCCGGTGACCATTACCGAAGTCGAACTGGATCCTCCGGGCCCGGGAGAGGTCCTGGTCAAGATCAAGGTGGCTGGGCTATGTCACTCCGATCTTTCGGTAGTCAACGGCGACCGGCCTCGCGCATTGCCCATCGTGTTGGGCCACGAGGCCTCCGCCGAGGTAATCGAAACCGGTGACGGCGTGGATGACCTGCACCCGGGCGACCACGTCGTAATGGTGTTCGTCCCCAGTTGCGGATGCTGCTTCCCCTGCATGAAGGGGCGCCCCGCGCTTTGCGAACCGGGCGCAGCGGCAAACGCGCAAGGCACTCTGCTCTCGGGCGCACGCCGTCTGCGCATTCGCGACGAATATCTCAACCATGCGACCGGCGTGTCGTGCTTTGCCGAGCACGCGGTGGTCTCCCGCCGTTCCTGCGTGAAGGTGAATGCGGACATCAGCCATCGCGAGGCGGCCCTTTTTGGCTGTGCGGTGCTGACGGGCGCCGGAGCGGTGATCAATCGCGCGAGAATGCAGGCCGGCGACACCGCCGCAGTCGTCGGGCTTGGCGGGGTGGGTCTTAGTGCGCTGATCGCTGCGGCTGCATCGGGTGCCCGCCGGTTGGTGGCCGTCGATCTCTCGGACGAAAAGCTGCAGCTCGCCCGGGATCTCGGGGCCACACACCTGGTCAACCCGCGGTCAATCAAGTCCGACGCCGAATTGCTCGAGGCCGCAGGCGGACCCGTGGATTACGGCTTCGACATGGCCGGCGCCGTGCCGGCGTTCGAAAGCGCCTACAAGCTTACTCAGCGCGGCGGCAGCACCATCACTTCCGGGCTTCCCAATCCCGCCGCCCGCTTTCAATTGCCGTTGGCGCAATTGGTCGGCGAAGAACGGGAGGTCAAGGGCAGCTATCTGGGTTCGGGTGCGCCCGCTGTGGATATCGCCCGCTACATCGAGCTGTACGAAGCCGGGCGGCTGCCCGTCAACCGGCTTCTGGGCAAGACCTTCACACTAGACGAAATCAACGAAGGTCTGGATCACCTGGCGTCAGGCAGCGGCTTGCGCGACGCCATCGTCATGTAGTTCTGATACTTGGAGACAAACAAATGACCCTGAAGACCAAACTGGCGAGCCTGGCGGCCGCCATGATGCTGGCGGCAGGTGGAACTGCTGCTGTCGCTGCCGAGAAACCCGCCGAACTGAATATCGGCATCACCACTTACCTTTCGGGATCGGCCTCCGTGTTCGGCGTTCCAGGGAAGGAAGCCGCCGACATCCTGATCGCCGACATGAACGCCAAGGGCGGCATTGGCGGCGTGCCGATCAAGGCAACCTATATCGACGAAGGCGGCGGCGGCGAGCGGCTGCTTTCGGAATACCGCCGACTGGTAGACGGCGGAACCCGTGTCATGCTCGCCTCGATCTCCAGCGGGCACTGCGGCATCGTCGCGCCTGTTGCGGAAGACCTTAAGGTATTGAACATCCTCTGGGATTGCGGCACACAGAACGCGCTTGAAGAGAAAGAACTGAAGTACGTCGTACGGACCGAGGCCAACGCCACGGCCGAGATGGTCGCACAGGTGATCTACCTGATGAAGATGCACCCGGACTTCAAGACGCTGGCCATCGTGAACCAGGACTACGCCTGGGGCCGCGATTCGCGCGACATCTTCCTGGCGGCACTCAAGAAGTTCAAGCCAGATGTGAAGGTCGTGGCCGAAATGTTCCCCAAGTTCGGCGCCTCGGATTTCTCCACGGAAATCAGTCGCCTCCAGGCATTGCGCCCCGATGTCATTCTTTCAACCTCGTGGGGCGGCGACCTGGACAACTTCGTACGCCAGGCCTCGCAACGCAATCTCTTCAAAAATTCCACATTCGTGCTGTCGCTGGGAGAAAGCTCGCTTGAACGGCTTGGTGATGCACTGCCGGAAGGAGTGATCATTGGCGCCCGCGGCGACCACTACTGGCTGCACCCGGAAACCAAGGATGATCCGGAACACAAGGAGTTCATCAAGAAGTTCCACGAAAAGACCGGCGCCTATCCGATCTACCCCACCTACCACATGGCGCAGGCACTCGCCGGGCTGAAAGCCGGCTACGAAAAGGCTATCGCGGCGAACAATGGTGAGTGGCCCACGATCGAGCAGGTCGCGGAAGCCATGCACGACATCACGTTCAAGGGCTATGGCCGCGAAATCACGCTGAATCGTCCTGACGGTCAGTCGCTCGAGGCGCAGTTGTTCGGTGTCACCACCAGCTCTCCGGACCACTCCTTCAAGGTGCTGAAGGACATCATGATCGTGCCGGGCGAATTGGTTACCCCGCCGTCGGGCGTGAACAGCTTCGACTGGATCGAAAAGAACCTGACACCCGATGTGCTGAACAGCGACAAGCTCGCTACTTTCTAGGCTTACAGGGGCGCAGCCGCCGTGGCCGCGCCTCAAACCGAAGTTGGAGCCTTCCGAGCGCCCCGTCACCGCCGTCAGGTGGGCCGGGGCGCTCGAATCGTTTCGCCGGTCAGTTCATCGTGATGTTCCGTTCCTTGATGATCTTCGACCACTTCTCGGACTCCGACTTCATGAACTCCCTGAATTCCTGGCGGGTGGTCGGGTGCGGCGTAAGGCCCAGATCATCAAGCTGCTTTTTGAC
>JAJUGH010000216.1 GCA_029268265.1 Alcaligenaceae bacterium
CCCTCTTTGGTACGGCAGTCGGGCGGCTCATGCATAGCCCCAAATCGATACAAACGTTCAACATGGGGATGGCCGTTCTACTGCTGCTTTCGCTGTACCCCGTGATCAAGGGCTGACCGCCTAGAGCTCTTCCAGAAAGTGGTCCAGTATCAGGTTCTGCCTGCGCCCACGCCGGGTGGCAGCGGCGATCGTCACGTCAAAATGCATCTTCCCGGGCAGAATCGGCTTCATCAGGCCCTTCTCCACCCATGTGGCCGCATAGTGGTCCGGCAGAAAGCCGACATACTCCCCGGTCAGAATCAGGAACGCAATGGCTTCGCGATCCGACGCTTTGGCTACACAGTCCAGCGTTGTGTGCAACGCCAGTGCTTCAGCACCCAGGCGATAGCTGGGAATGACCGCCGCCGTACCGGCCAGCTCGCGCTCGTCCACCTGTGCGGCGCGGGCAAACAACGGATGACCCGAACTGCAATACAGCAGGGAGCGTTCGTCATATAAAGGGCTGTACTCCAGGCTGCTCAGGGTGGTGATCATCGGCAAGGCGCCAATATGCAGTCGGCCATCCAGCAGGCCACGTTCGATCTCGCCGGGCGTGCTCATGCTGATGTTGATGTGCACCTCATCGCTTTGCCGGCGCAACTTGCGCAGCGCAGCGGTAATCCGCATGCGCGGCTGCGTCACCAGATTGTTCATCAGACCGATATTCAGCTCGCCCCTCAGGCGCTGATGAAGCTGATTGATCTCGCTGCGGAAGTCCTCGATGGCGGCCATCATGGCAGCGCTGGCGCGTAGCACCTCGCGCCCCTGGTCGGTCAGCGCGAAACCGGCGCGGCCTCGCTGACACAAGCGCATTCCCAACCGCTTTTCCAGGTCGCTCATGTGCAGGCTGATGGCCGAACTGGAAATACCCAGGGCACTTTCCGCCGCCGCGAAGCTGCCGTACTGAGCCACGGCCTGGAACACCCGAAGAAGGCGAAGCTCAACGTCGCTCACCCGCGCGAAAGGCTGCTTGGTCATTACGTGAGCATTCCCATAAGTAATGTTTTATGAATTGGAATTCTACTCAAGAAAAACATTGCCCATAATGGGGTGTCAATCCACCGTGTTGGAGGCTCCCAATGAACTACCCGACATTCCAGCCGGCCGGGCTGGTCGAATCTCTGAACCTGCGTTCCTTCTGGATTCCGTTCAGCGCCAACCGCGCCTTTCACAAGGACCCGCGGGTCATCGTGAAAGCCGAAGGCAATTGGCTTTTCGACGCCGATGGCCGCAAGATTTTTGACAGCCTTTCGGGTCTTTGGACATGCGGGGCCGGCCATTCGCGCAAGGAAATCCAGGAAGCGGTGGCTGCTCAATTGGGCACACTCGACTACGCGCCCGCCTTCCAGTTCGCCCACCCCCTGTCCTTCCAGCTGGCTGATCGCATCACATCGCTCACGCCCAAGGGCCTGGATCACGTTTTCTTCACCAACTCAGGTTCCGAAGCGACCGATACCGCCGTGAAGATGGCGCGAGCCTACTGGCGCCTGAAAGGTCAGCCTGCCAAGACCAAACTGATCGGTCGCGCCCGCGCCTACCATGGCGTCAACGTAGCGGGCACGAGTCTGGGCGGCATTGGCGGCAACCGCAAGATGTTCGGCGCGATGATGGACGTGGACCATCTTCCGCATACCCTGCAGGCGGATGCAGCCTTCAGCCGCGGCCAGCCCGAGAACGGCGGCGTCGCGTTGGCCGATGAGCTACTCAAGTTGGTCGAGCTGCACGATGCCTCGAATATCGCCGCCGTCATCGTTGAGCCCATCTCCGGCTCCGCCGGCGTGATCGTTCCACCGCAAGGCTATCTGAAGCGCCTGCGCGAAATTTGCGACCAGCACAACATTCTGCTGATCTTCGACGAAGTCATCACTGGCTTCGGTCGCCTGGGCAAAAATACGGGGGCCGAGTACTTCGGCGTGACACCCGACATCATGAATATCGCCAAGCAGGTTACCAATGGCGCCATTCCGATGGGCGCGGTGGTGACCTCCAGCGAAATCTATGACACGTTCATGGGTCAGTCACTGCCCGAACATGCCATCGAGTTCAGTCACGGCTACACCTACTCCGCCCACCCCGTGGCATGCGCGGCGGGACTGGCTACGCTCGACCTGCTGGATCATGACAACCTGATCCAGCGCTCCGCCGAACTGGCACCGCACTTCGAAACCGCCCTGCATGGGTTGCGCGGCAGCCCCAATGTCGTCGACATCCGCAACTGCGGGCTCGCCGGCGCAATCCAGCTTGCACCGCGCGACGACGACCCGGGCATCCGGCCCTACGAAGCGGGGCTGGCGCTGTGGAAAAAGGGCTTCTACGTACGCTTTGGCGGCGACACGCTGCAGTTTGGCCCGCCGTTCACCGCCGAAGCTCACGAGCTCGATACGCTGTTCGATGCCGTGGGCGAAACGCTGCAGACATTGGCCTGAAATAAGCCGGCTCGTCACTGAGCCGGCAGCAAGTGCAGCCCGGTGCGCCGCAGGAACTCCGCATACGAAATCGGAGGTCCTGCCACGGCATCCGGGCTGTTCGCATGCCAATGCACCCAGCTCCGGCCTGAACTGGTGTCGTACACAACCTTGTAAACATAGTCCGGTACGGCCACTCTTCCTTCCCCTATCGTCCGGGGCCGCTCGCCATAGACCGGGCCGGTGAAGATATGGACGTCGCCCCGGGCGCGCATCACGAACTTGCGTGTGTCCCGCTCGATCCGATTCCAAGCTCCGGAGTTATGCACTGGATGCTGGGGAATCATATTGGCCAGGGAAAAACTCTGTGCCATCGCGTCGGGATTTGGCATGTCGGCCGCGGGGGCCATATGTCCACGCGAATAACCGGAACCGCGATAGTCCGCCAGTTCAGCGCGCTCGGCCTTGGGCAGCCTGGCATCGGCGAAGAAGCGGTCCGTGCGCTCCAGCCCGCTCCCCTGCTCCAGCAAGCGGCGATTCAAACGCTGAGCAACGAACACCGGCGTCTTGGTATTGCCGTTATGCAGGATCGCGAAGGCGCTGAAACAGAGTTCCCGCAACGCGGGCGCAGCGGGCACGATCGGCGTGGCTGCCGCCGGAAAGTGCTGTCGGCAGGCTTCGAAACGGGTGCGGGCATATTCGCCCGACGGCGCGACGAGCTCGGCAACCGGTTCAGATCCGGACAGGCCAAGTTCGGCAAGGATGGGATCGAGCGAGACCGTATCGCGCCACTGGGGATTCAGCACACAGCTGGCGACACTGAATGCGACGACCGCCGAGCCGGTGAGGGCTTTCAGGAAACGGCGTGCATCGGCAGCAAAGGTGTTGCGCTTGCCGGTGCGCTTACTGGTGGAACGGGAACGGGCGGAAGAAGTCTTTCTGCGGGTCATGCGGCGATGAAACGAAACGGCACTGCGTAAAAGTACGTAGTGCCGCCGTCATTCTAGGTCATCGCGAAGTTGTTGCCCTACATCACCGCGCTCAGGCCTCCATCAGCGACCAGCACCTGCCCCGTGATGAAGCCTGCCTCTTCGGAGGCCAGGAAGACAACCGCGGGCGCGATATCTTCCGGCCGCCCCCAACGCTGTTGCGGGCAGCGTTTCTGCAGCCATTCCCCGAATTCCGCATCGTCGGTCAGCGCCCGCGTAAGTTCGGTTCGGACATACCCGGGAGCGACGGCATTTACCGTCACCCCGGTGTTGCCCAATTCCGCCGCCCACTGCTTCACCATGGCATGCACGGCCGCCTTGGCGACGCTATATGCGGTAATCCCCTGCTTTCCCGCCAAAGCGGTAATGGAGCCGGTGAAGATGAGCCGACCATGCCCCTGCTCCTGCATCCTGCTCGCCACATGACGGCCCAGTGCCCATTGGGCCGTGAGGTTGAGGTGTACGACGCGTTCGAAGTCGGCCAAAGGAAAGTCACCGAGCGAGGCACGGTGCTGGATGCCGGCATTTGCAAAGCAGATGTCCAGGCGCCCTTCCCTTTCCACCAGTTCATCGACGCGGCGGCAGGCGAGAGCAATATCGCCCACGTCGAATGGCAGGGCTTCAGCGCTCCACCCCTGTGCCGAGAAGTCAGCGATAACCGCCCTGAGCTTTTCTTCGTTCCGCCCGTTCAGATACACC
>JAJUGH010000217.1 GCA_029268265.1 Alcaligenaceae bacterium
CGCGCGCTTGGCCAGACGACCATGGCCGATTTCACGGCGCTTGGGGGCACCGAAGCGGCCCGTTTCACCGGTGGCGAACGGAGGCATGTTGTAGTGCATCATGAAGCGGTCACGCGATTCACCCATGATGGAATCGATGATCTGCTCGTCTTGCTTGGTACCCAGCGTGGCGGCGACCAACGCCTGCGTTTCACCACGCGTGAACAGAGCCGAACCGTGTGCACGCGGCAGGACGCCGAGGCGGACGCTGATGGGGCGGACGGTGCGGGTGTCACGGCCGTCGATACGCGGCTCGCCGTTAAGGATCTGGCCACGCACGATTTGCGCTTCCAGGTCGAACAGGATGTTTTCCACCTCGACGGAGTCAGGAGCGTCTTCGCCCTTGGCAGCGGCATGCTCAGCGAGCTTTGCTTTGACGTCGGCGTAGACTTCGCGCAGTGCCTGGGTGCGTTGCTGCTTGCTGCGAATCTGGTACGCAGCGGTCAGGCGCTCGCGTGCAGCGGCC
The DNA here is from genome assembly GCA_029268265.1 of Alcaligenaceae bacterium. Lineage (GTDB taxonomy): Bacteria > Pseudomonadota > Gammaproteobacteria > Burkholderiales > Burkholderiaceae_B > Yanghanlia. The sequence continues at coordinate 506 of JAJUGH010000217.1, forward strand.
GACACGGCCGTCAGCAGCGCATCGTTCTTGGCGGGCGGCTGCCAGTCCCATTCAGGCTTGCCGGCTTCGGCAACCAGATCATGGATGGCGTCGATGGCGGCCTGCATTTGCTCGTGGCCGAACACCACGCCGCCAAGCATGACTTCTTCAGAAAGCTGGCGCGCTTCGGACTCGACCATCAGCACGGCTTCTTCAGTGCCGGCGACCACGAGATCCATGGCGGAGCTCTGCAGTTGGGAAGTCGTGGGATTGAGGACGTACTCGCCGTTAACGTAGCCCACACGAGCTGCCCCAATGGGGCCGTTGAACGGGATACCCGAGATGGCCAGTGCCGCGGATGCACCGATCATGGCGGGAACGTCGGGGTCGATTTCCGGGTTCACCGACACTACGTGCAGGATCACCTGCACTTCGTTGTAGAAGCCTTCGGGGAACAGGGGACGCAGCGGACGGTCGATCAGGCGCGAGGTGAGAGTTTCTTTCTCGGACGGCTTGCCTTCACGTTTGAAAAACCCGCCCGGGATACGACCGGCAGCGTAGGTCTTTTCGACGTAATCGACGGTGAGCGGGAAGAAGTCCTGACCCGGCTTGGCGTTCTTTGCTCCCACCACGGTTGCGAGCACGCAGGTGTCGTCTACAGTAACCAGCACGGCACCCGACGCCTGGCGAGCAATCTCGCCTGTCTCGAGCGTCACAGTGTGCTGACCGTACTGAAACGATTTGCTCACTTTATTGAACATTGTTTTTCCTTACAAAATAAAAAACCGTGCACGCCACGATTGATATCGCGGCGTCCACGGTCGTGTATAGGGGAGCTTGCCCCTGAATTCACTTACGCAGACCGAGCTTTTCGATCAGGCTGCGGTACGAGTCGGGGCTGCGGCCCTTGAGGTAATCAAGCAGCTTGCGGCGACGGCTTACCATGCGCAGCAGACCGCGACGGGAGTGATGGTCTTTCTTGTGTGCCTTGAAGTGCTCGGTCAGCTCGTTGATGCGAGCGGTAAGGAGCGCCACTTGCACTTCGGGCGAACCCGTGTCGCCTTGGGCACGTTGGAATTGGGTAACGATTTCAGATTTGTTGATGTCAGTGACAGCCATTTTTTGCCTCAGTAACTTGCGTCAGGGCCGAGGTGCCCGGACGTGCGTGAAAAAGAAAATTATACACCGACAGACGGGAAACCGCGCGTCTGGAACAGCAATGGGATATGGTCGAAAATGATCCTGTCCCGCGTATCGGAGAAGTCGCATGTCCTCCACACCTTCCCGCTCAATGCGGAAATCCTTCAAGACCCCCCGAATCATCCCGCTCGCCGCCGCCACGCTGTTGCTTGGCGCTTGCAGCACCATGTCCGATATCCCCGCTGGAACGCCTTTAGCGGAAGTCCAGGCCAGCCATGGCGCACCTTCCATCGAATGCCCGCAGCCCGATGGCAGCCGTTACCTGGTATGGAGTACCCAGCCCATGGGCCAGTACGCCTGGGGCGCACCGGTCACACAAGATGGGCGCGTAGGACAGATCGAGCAGGTGCTGAGCGATTCGGCATTCCGGCGGGTGGAGCTCGGCGTATGGGATGGTGACCAGCTCGTATGCGCCTTCGGTCCGCCGGCCGAGACGTCGGTGGTGGGCCCCCCGGGCTCATTGCAACGCGTGTGGAGCTACCGATACCGGCAATCAGGCGCGTGGAACTCGCTGATGCACTTCTATATTTCGGAGGAAGGCAAGGTGACCCGCATGCATCCCGGCCCGGATCCCATGTATGACCGGCCGGAATGGATGTTCATGTAAGAGCGGCACACCGGCGCGTTCTCATACGGCGCGTCTCGCCGTAAGGGCCGCGGTGTGCCGACCACATTAGGGGGGCGTGCCCGGGCCGCCCGTATGCGTACCGCGCTCACGGGTGGCGTCAGCAGGTGAGTGCACCGCCTGCGTGGGCCTGCCGGCTTCGGCGCCTTTCGCTTCCTGAATATGCGGATCGCTGCGCCGCAGACCGGCATCGGCGTCCTCATGCGGCGCGGCATCGCTGCGCATGCGGGTCAGGTCTCGCGCCCTCTTCCACCGCCATCCCATGATGATCCAGCCCGAGATGCCATAAAGCACAAAGAGGCCAAAGAGGACCAGCGGGGGGTCAGCCGACACGAACACGAATACGGCCACCACCACGAGCATCACCCAAAAGGGGACGCTGCGACCCAGCGCAAACGATTTGCCGCTGTAAAACGGCGCGTTGCTGACCATGGCCAGACCGGCGTAAACGGTGAGCACGAAGCCGATCCAGGGCACGACATTTACGGAAACCGCCAGCTTGTTGTCCACGGCCAGCCAGACGAATCCCGCCACCAGCGCCGCAGCGGAAGGGCTGGGCAAGCCTTGGAAGAACCGCTTGTCCACGACGGCGATGTTCGTATTGAAGCGCGCCAGACGCAGGGCCGCACCCACCACATAGATGAAGGCGGCCAGCCAGCCCCAGCGCCCGAGGCCCTGTAAGGCCCAGACATACATGACCAGGGCCGGCGCCATGCCGAAGGAGATCATGTCGGCCATGGAATCATATTGCTCACCGAACGCGGATTGCGTGTTGGTGAGCCGGGCGACCCGGCCGTCCATTCCATCGAACACCAATGCCAGGAAAATGGCGATGGCCGCCATTTCGAAGCGCCCGTTCATCGCCTGCACGACAGCAAAGAACCCGGCAAAGAGGTTGGCGGTGGTGAAGGCGTTCGGCAGCAGGTAGATGCCGCGGCGGCGCTTGATGTCTTCGGACTGGAGATTCTGCATCGGCTCAAACTTCCTTTTCTGGGGCGTCGGCAGGCAGCTCGGCAAGTACCGTACTCGTGGCCTGGACTTTGTCACCAATGGCCACCCGCGGACGCGAGCCCGGAGGCAGATAGACGTCTACCCGCGAACCAAAGCGAATGAAGCCATAGCGTTGACCTGCATACACTTCATCGCCCGGCTTGGCATAACAGAGAATGCGTTTGGCGATCAGGCCGGCTACCTGGACGGCGGTGACCACATGCCCGCGGGGCGTGCGCAGCACCATGGCGTTGCGCTCGTTCTCCAGCGAAGCCTTGTCGAGCGCCGCGTTAAAGAATTTACCAGCGAAATATTCCACCGTCTGCACGGTGCCCTTCACCGGTGCGCGGTTCGAGTGCACATTGAAGACATTCATGAAGACGCTGATCTTCAAGGCATCACGGCTGGCGTAGGGATCGCGGACTTCTTCCACTGCGACGATACGGCCGTCGGCCGGCGAAAGCACCGCAAGCTCGCCGTCTGGCGCCACCCGGGCGGGATCCCGGAAGAACTGCAGCACAAAGAGCGAAAGCAGCCAGAAAATAATGGATACGCCAGGCGACCAGATGGTGACCAGCACGGAAATGACGACGATGCCGGCCAGAAAGGGCCAGCCCTCGCGCGCTATAACGGGATGGGGGTAAGGTGGTTTATTCATCGTAGGGCGAAGAATAACCGAAATGGTTCCGGCCTTGCGTCACAGAAAGACGACCAACGGCACATCCGCATGCACGGGGTGTGCCTGCACCCAGGCGGGCGCGCCATAGACCCGTTCCAGAAGGTCGGAACTCAGGACCTGC
>JAJUGH010000218.1 GCA_029268265.1 Alcaligenaceae bacterium
AACCAGAACGATACCTTTCCGAGATGACGCGAAGGCATCCGACCCGTGAAATGCGGCAGCCAATAATAGGCCGCAGCCAGCACCGGGAATACCATCCCCCCGACGAGCACGTAGTGCAGGTGGGCCACAATGAAGTGGGTATCGTGCACCTGCCAGTTGAATGGCACCAGCGCAACCATGACGCCCGTGAGCCCGCCGATGATGAAGGTGACGAAAAACCCCGCCAGGAACCACATGGGCGTCTCCCAGCGGACCCGGCCGCACCACATCGTCGCAATCCACGCAAAGAACTGCACTGACGTGGGAATGGCAATGAGGGTGCTGGCGATCGAAAAGAACCCCGCCGTGGGTACCGTCAGCCCGACGGTGAACATGTGGTGCGCCCACAGCACCATGCTCAGCACGCCAATGGCGACCACACTGGCCACCACCCACCGATACCCGACAATGGGTCGACCCGCAAACGTGGCCAGCATGATGGTGACCATGCCCGCCGCAGGAACGAAGATGATGTAGACCTCAGGGTGTCCGAAAATCCAGAAAAGGTGTTGCCACAACACCGGATCGCCGCCAAGGGTGGGGTCATAGAACGGCCACCCGAAAGCGCGCTCCAGCTCCAGCAAAATGCTGCCGAGTATCAAAGGCGGGAAACCGAGCAGCATCATCCCGGCGGTCACCAGCATGTACCAGGCAAACAGCGGCATCTTCGTGAGACGCATTCCCGGTGCACGCATGCGCAATATCGTGGCGATCAGCTCCACGGCGCCGCATACGGCCGAGATCTCGGCGAATGTAATTCCGATGAGCCAGATATCGTTGGCGATGTCCGGACTGTAGCGCCCGCTCGATAGCGGGGTGTACATGAACCAACCGCTATGGGGAGCCAGACCCAGGAACATGCTGCCCACGACCATGGTCGCGCCAAACAGATAGCAATACCATGCGAAGGCCCCGAGCCTGGGGTAGGCCATGTCACGCGCGCCGAGCATTTTGGGTAGCACGTAAAACGAGAACCCCTCCACCATGGGAATGGCAAAGAGGAACATCATGATCGTGCCATGCATGGTGAAGACCTGGCTGTAGACGCCGGCCTCCATGAAGGCGCCTTGCGACGTCGACAGCTGGGTGCGCATCAGCATCGCGAGTACGCCGCCGATCAGAAAGAAGATCAGCGACGCCACGATGAACCGCTTCCCCACCACCGTATGGTTGACGGACGATAGATTGCTCAGGCCGGGTGGCGTACCCCAGACCGCTTCGAGCTCCTGATGCCGGGCAACGGCCGAGCGGGGTGCATTCATCGGGCTTCCTCCCTCAGCGTCTCGAACGCGGCTTCCATCTCGTTACGCGGGTGGGCCACCAGTGTGAATCGCATTCCGGTATGACCGTCGCCACAGTATTCCGCACAAACGCCTGCATATTCGCCAGGCTCGTCCACCATGAGCCGAAGCCGGTTCACCTTGCCCGGGACGGCGTCGAGTTTGCCGGACAGGCGGGGAACCCAGAACGAGTGGATCACATCGCTGGACATGATACGCACGTGGATGGGGACGCCGGCCGGGACATGCATCACGTTGATACTGCGCAATGCTTCGCCCCCGTTGTCGTCTCCCGGCATCTCGCCCAGCGGCATCGCCTTGCGGTCCATGACCGGCGCAGGCGCAGGCGCCACGGGGCCGCCTGCCGGGACACCGGGATAGCGCGCCTCCCACCACCACCGATGAGCGACCACATCAACGTGAAATGCGTCGGCCGCCTCGGCCCGCACGCCGGGAGGCCATTGCGCCTCATCGAGACGCAGTGAGTAAACCAGCAAGGCGATAATCGTGACGGTCGGCAACAGCAGGCCGCCTCCGATCAACAGTATCCCCACGCCACGGTGCCCCGGTGCCTTGGGGGGATTCCGACGCAAGGCCAAGGCCGCGAGCACCACCATCAAGGTGAGCACGACCCCGGTGCCGATTGCCATCGCCCACCACAAGGTAGCCACGGACCGAGCCACGTCGCTTGCGGGCTGCAACGTCGATAAGGGGCCTTCCACGCAGCCGGCCAGCATGGGCATCACCGCCAACACTGCCAGGTTCCCGGGCCATCGCAGAGAGTCGCCGCCGCTATCACGCCTGTGATGGCACGGGCAGTCGGTTGCGGGACCCCTACCGCGGCGGCACGGGGGTTGCTCGACCGGGCGCATTGCCACTTTCACGACACTTTGTCCGGATGCCGCCATGAAAAAGCTGGGACAGCCTCTGCCCACGCGCACGCCCACATTCGTGGCCATTGCGCGACATCCCATCCACCCGATGGTGGTGCCCTTTCCGATCGCCTTCCTGATGATCATCGTCGCCACGGACTTCGCATACCTGTGGACGGAAGATGAATTCTGGGGCCGCGTTTCACTTTGGCTCGCGGGCGGGGGGACCATACTCGGCATCCTGGCCGGCATCATCGGCACGATAGAACTCCTTGTTATTCGGGGCATCCGACACCGCGCTGCCGGATGGAGCCACTTCGTCATGGCGGTCATGTTGCTGGCCGTTGCTTTCATCAATTGGCTAACCCGTCTCGAAGATCCGCTAGCTGCGATTCACGGAAGTGGCCTCTACCTCTCCCTGCTCGGAGCCGCCCTGGTGGCTGTAGCCGGCTGGCTTGGGGGCGAGTTGGTATTCGAGCACAACGTCGGGCTTGGCAAGGACCAGAACAAAGATAAGGCTGATGAGCAGGACGGGGATGGCGATCAATAGCGGCTTGCGCCAGACCACGTTGCGGCGCGGCGACTCGAAGCCGTGTTTGTGCAGCAGGGTCCCGCAGTGCGAGTGAAACAACCCGAGCAAGGCCACTACTGCCAGCTTCGCGAGCAACCACGATCCGTCCACGCCCCGCAGCGCCACCAATGCCGAACCGGTGATGATGGCAAGCACCGCGGCGGGCGATGCAAGCATCACGAAGGCATAACGGCACATCACACCATGGCGATGGACGTCGGCCCTATCGGTTTCGTCCGGCCCCACGGCGTACAGACCCGCCAGTAGCAGCAGGGAGGCGCTCCAGATGCCAAGCGTGATGATATGGGCCATCATGACCCAGGCGGTGCCGTCCATACTCCCCTCCTCGTACGGACTGCCGAACAGGCAAGCCACATGCCGCCGCCCGTGGCGAAAAAAAACCGCGGACCAGGTCCGCGGTCGCAGCACTTCTTCCCGGGATAAGTGCCGCAAGGTATGACGTGCCGGGGCGGCACGTCCACGAAGATTCTTCGTTCTGAGAGACTTACAGCGTACGGTTGCGGTCGAAGAAGTCACGGACCTCGCGGTCGGCTTCTTCGCGGGTACGGCCGTAGCGCTCCTGGATCAGTCCGGAGAGCTGGTCGGCGTTGCCTTCAACTCGCGTCAGCTCATCGTCGGTCAAATCGCCCCACGCTTCCTTGGCGCGCCCCTTCATTTGCTTCCATTGTCCTTTGATCGTATCTTCGTTCATTGCTGACTCCTTGTATACGCGGCGCGTTGGCCGCTCGAGAGCCATCTTGCAAAACCCGTGCCTGCCTTACTGCAGGCAACGGCTTCAATAACGAAAAGAACGAGACAAGCTTTGAGCAAGCCCATGAATCCGGTCATCCTCCCCTGGGCGCTTTCGGGGGCCGCTGCCGTGGCGGTCGGCTACGCCAGATTTGCCTATGCACTCATATTGCCACCCATGCAGGCGGATCTCGAGCTCAACTACGCGCAGGCGGGCTGGCTGAACACCGCCAACGCATTGGGGTACCTGATGGGCGCGCTTGCCACCCTGGCGTTCGTACAACGCTACGGTAACCGTCGTCTCTTCACGGCGGGTGCCGTCCTGACCACCCTGGCGCTGATCTTCACCGGCCTGACCCACAGCTTTGCCCTCCTCTCCCTCTTTCGTTTCCTCGCGGGTGTCGGCGCGGCCGGCGCATTCATCTGCGGCGGTGTCCTGGCTGGCGTCCTGGGCACTCGCGCGATTGTGGTGTTCTTTAGCGGTAGCGGTATCGGTATGCTCACCACGGGCGCGCTGCTACCCTGGCTGTTTCAGTTTGCAGGAACGACAGCA
>JAJUGH010000219.1 GCA_029268265.1 Alcaligenaceae bacterium
CAGATAGACCAGGAGCTGTGGCACAGTAAGGTTGCGGTACTGTGGCCGCCTCTTTGAAGCTGTTTCGGACATGTTGGCCTCGGAGTGATTGCGGAAAATCTATATATTGCAAAGCGCAACCGGCATTTTCGCCGATTTGCCGCACACGCGCCAAATCGGGATGCCGGAATGCGTCAGTTCAAGCTGTTTCTATAGTGGAACCTTTCCGTAAGGTATGCCCCCCTTCGCAACTCCATGGGTCTGTCACCATAGGTGAACGACACCCGCTCCACCTGCAGGAGCGGATGACCGGGCGGCACTTCCAGCAGCGCAGCCTGCGCCTCGCTGGCCGCCACCGCCTTGATCTTCTCTTCCGCACGAACCATGCTGACGCCGAATTCGGATTCGAACAGGGCGTAGAGCGGGCTGCGGTTGGCCGCGAGCAGTTCGGCCGTCAGGCCTTTGAAGGATGCTCCCGGCAGCCAGATGTCGTCAAGAATGGTGGGAGACTCGTCGAAAGAAAGTACACGACGCAGGTTGATGACCGTGTCGCCGGTACGCAGCTCCAGCAGGGCTGCCACATCGGCAGGCGCGCGCAGGCGCTTGCATTCGAGAATTCGACTTCCGGATACGGTGGGATGAGCGTCGTCAGGCGTCAGACGCAGGAAGCGAAAGCGCACCTTCGCCTCATGGTGGGTGGCCACGAAGGTGCCCTTGCCCTGCCGCCTGAGCAGCAGGTTTTCAGCCGCGAGTTCATCGATGGCCTTGCGGACGGTTCCCTGGCTGACCTGGAAACGGGCTGCCAGCTCGTGTTCGCTGGGGATAGCTTCACCCGGTTTCCATTCGCCACGATCGAGCCCCTGCAGCAGCAGACTCTTGATCTGCTGGTACAGGGGACTGAATGCCGCGCTGCCGACACCACGTTCGGCGTCGGCATTACGTTCAACGATGGGCTGATCGGACATGGGCTGTAACCGCAGGACCCCCACGACGGATGCGGCGCAACGCGCCCCGCGTGCGGGAGCCTGATGTCGAATTTGGGTAATCCGCGGATTGTCGCACGCCTGACGATTTCTGTCTAATCCTATATCTTATATAAGACATAAGATCCGTTGACCCGCCAGAGGCAATTCGCTAATCTGAGCCTCTTTTCCACTGCTACATTTCCCTCTGCGCCCCGGGCGAAATCAGCACGCGTCCTGGCCAAAAGTTTTACACTGTCGCACACCGAATTTCTTTCATCGACCCATTATCGGAGATTTGTTCATGTCCAAGCCCGCCATGCGCGTCGCCGTCACTGGCGCCGCCGGCCAGATCGGCTACGCCCTTCTGTTCCGCATCGCCTCCGGCGAAATGCTCGGCAAAGACCAGCCCGTCATCCTTCAACTGCTCGAGATCCCTGACGAGAAGGCCCAGAAAGCCCTCAAGGGCGTGATGATGGAACTGGAAGACTGCGCCTTCCCCCTGCTGCAGGGCATGACCGCACACAGCGATCCGCGCGAAGCCTTCAAGGACGCCGACGTCGCCCTGCTCGTGGGTGCCCGTCCCCGCGGTCCGGGCATGGAGCGCAAGGATCTGCTGCAGGTCAACGCCCAGATCTTCACCGCCCAGGGCCGTGCCCTGAACGAAGTCGCCAGCCGCGACGTCAAGGTGCTGGTGGTCGGCAACCCCGCCAACACCAACGCCTACATCGCCATGAAGTCGGCTCCCGACCTGCCCTCCAGGAACTTCACGGCCATGCTGCGCCTGGACCACAACCGTGCCCTGTCGCAACTGGCTGCCAAGTCCGGCAAGGCCGTGGCCGACATCGAGAAGCTCATCGTCTGGGGCAACCACTCGCCCACCATGTATCCGGACATCCGTTTCGCCACCGTCGGCGGTCAGAGCCTGGCGCAACTGATCAACGATGACGCCTGGAACCGTGACGTGTTCATCCCCACCGTCGGCAAGCGCGGCGCCGCCATCATCGAAGCACGCGGCCTGTCGTCCGCCGCTTCCGCTGCCAACGCAGCCATCGACCACATTCGTGACTGGGTGCTGGGTTCCAATGGCAAGTGGGTGACCATGGGCGTTCCGTCCGACGGCTCCTACGGCATTCCGGAAGGCATCATCTATGGCTTCCCGGTCGTTACCGCGAATGGCGAATACCAGCTCGTGCGCGACCTCGAGATCGATGCCTTCTCGCGTGAACGCATGGATTTCACGCTGAAGGAACTGCTGGAAGAGCGTGACGGCGTTCAGGATCTGCTGAAGTAATCCGACCGCACTGGATTGCTGAAGGCGCACCACCCGGTGCGCCTTTTTCATGCGCGCTGCCAACGGGCCGAGTCGGACCGCAGCACCTCCGGCCGTAACACGCACCTCGACACCGACCTTAGCGCTCAGTTCAGCACTGGCCTCAGCCCGAGACCCCCAGCTGCCGCATGCGGCGCCACAAGGTGCTGCGGCTGATGCCCAGCAGCCGCGCCGCTTCCTCGCGATTGCCGTGCGCCTGGAACAAGGCCTTTTCCAGCCGACTGCGTTCCGACTCCGGGACCGCGAAAGCCGCAGCCGCGACCATTGAGGTCGCATCGCCCGGCAGGGTCGTCCCCGCCCTGGGCTGGAACAGTTCCGGCGCAATCTCGCGCAGCGTGGCTTCATTCATGGGACCGGACACCGACTCATCGTCCCAGAACACCAGGATGCGCTCGATCAGGTTCTCGAGTTCGCGGATGTTGCCCGGCCAATCGTAATGCTCGCCAGCCTTCACCAAGGCATGCACCCAGGTTTCATCCATGCGCCGGGGGGCCCCCAGGCGCAGGGTGATCTTCTCTGCGAGATGGCGTACCAGCAAAGGCAGATCGCCGTGGCGCTCCCGCAGCGGAGGCAGCCGGACGCCGAGGATGTTGAGCCGGTAGAAAAGATCCTGGCGGAACAGGCCCGCTTCCACCTGCTCGGCCAGGTCACGGTGCGTGGCGGCGATGACGCGCAGATCCACTGGCGTGGGCACGGTCGCCCCGATGCGCAGCACTTCACGCTCCTGCAGGACGCGCAGCAATCGGGTCTGCAGTGAAAGCGGCATCTCGCCAATTTCGTCGAGGAAGATGGTGCCGGTATGCGCCGCCTCGAACAGGCCCATCTTGCCTCCCCGACTGGACCCGGTGAAGGCCCCTTCCACATAGCCGAACAGCTCGCTTTCCAGGAGGGTTTCCGGAAAGGCGGCGCAGTTGATGGCGACGAAAGGCTGTGCACGCCGCTCGCTGGCATTGTGGATGCCCTGGGCCAGGAGCTCCTTGCCCGTACCACTCTCGCCGACGATCAACACAGTGGCCGTGCTGCGCGCGCAGCTCAGTGCTCGCTGCTTCACACTGCGCAGGGCGGCACTCTCGCCCACCAGATTCGCCAGCCCGTACTTGGCGTGGCGCAGGGGAGGCAGGCTGCGAGAACGGAGGCTGCGGTCCAGCCGCTGGATGACCACGGGATCCTGACAGACCAGCACAGCCCCCGTGCGACGCCCCTGCTCGACGATGGGCAGACGAGTCACCACCGAGGTACGCCCGCTGACCTGCTGCACCTGCTCGACCTCGGCGATGCCGGTGCGCAGGGTGTGGGCCAGGCTGAGCTCCCCCTGCACCGCACTCAGCTGACGCCCGAGCAGTTGCTCGGCGGGCAGGCCGATGAACGCTTCCATCGCGGGATTCACCGCCTCGATCCGTTCCTGCTGATCCACCGCCACCACGCCGTCCTTCAGCTGCGCCAGAATGATGTTGAGCTTTTCCCGGCGGGCCGACTCCTGTTTCGCGACACGGGCAATATCGATGGCGGCGCTGATGGCTTCACGCACGGCCCCCTGGGAATACAACAGCATGCCCTCGAGTCCCCGCGCCCGCGCCAGGTCGACCACCAGGCCCGGTGCGACGACCGTGTCGATGCCCAGGCCGGCCAGTGCATCGACGCAGGCCTCGGCTTCCGGCTCATTGGCATA
>JAJUGH010000220.1 GCA_029268265.1 Alcaligenaceae bacterium
CCTTCCTGCGGGCGGTCACGACCGGGTTGTGCACGGAAGGACCGTACTCCACGCCGTGTTCGGCGAGATAGTCACGAATGAGTTGCCGGACTACTTGAGAGGGGGTCAGGTCTTGCTGCGCGCAAAGCTGCTCGAACGCTTTTTTCTTGGCGGGATCGATGAGAACGGTGAGGCGGGCGGTCTTGCTTTCCATGCGAGGGATCGTCTTTTAATGATAATCGCATTGTAATGCAATGCGACCTCATGAATCCCCGCAGGAATTAACAGCCCGGCGGACACGCCTTCGTGACGGCCGACTCAAGCGCTTGAAGGAATTGCCCGTTGAGTCCGGCTGGCTGCCCGAGCAGCTTGCTGATTGCCACCACACGTTCCGATAGATAACGGCGGCCGCTGCCCAGGGCCGCTTCGAAACCATTGGCGGCTTCGGTCAGCGCTTGCGTGTCGGCATCGAGCAGCACAAGGGCGTGGACCAGACCCACATGCGTTTCCATGGGCCCGGAAGCCGGATTACCGGCCGCGCCTGGGACACGGCGCCACATCTGGGCGGTGCCGGCGACCTTCACCATCTCGCCGTTGAGCTCCACCGCCAGGTTGTACCGGCCGTCACAGAACGACCCGTCCACGGCGCACGCGTGCGCGTCCACACCCAGCGTGCCGAGTGCCTGGGCAAGGATGTCGCAGATCAGGCGATATCCCGCTTCGGAATGCCGCATGGCGGGTCCTTGCACCGGGTAGGCGAGGCTCAGGTTAATGATGCCCGGCCCCTGGGGCACGATGCCGCCGCCGGTCTGGCGCACGACGATGGGCCAGCCTTGCGCGGCATAGTGCTCGCACACGGTGTCAAAGGAGTCGAAGCGCCGGTAGCTGCGAGGCACCACCAGACTGCGCGGGGCCTGCCATATCGCGGCGACCCGCCCGTGCTCCAAAGCCAGCGTCAGCAAGGTTTCGTCGTAACGGGCGTCGGTGCCGTGCGATACGCCCGTGGCCAGCAGGGTAAAGCCCTGCTCAGCCGCGGACAACGGAAAACTGTTCATCCGTCATGAAGAAATAGCGGACGGCATCGATCAGCGCCAGCACGATGACAAGAGGCGGGAAGAACCACAATATCAGCAGGTAGATGATGCCCCAGCCGATCTGCCCGAGGTAGAAGCGGTGCGCCCCCAGCCAGCCCAGGCAGATCGCCAGGACAATGGCGATTTTGCGGTGGTTGGCCGGGTTGCGAAGCTCCTTCTGGCGGTTGCGAAACACCCACCAGCTTACCGGTACGGTAAGCGCGATGGCCAGCAGCACCTTGGTCGTGTGGGCCGATAGATAGCGTTGGATGCCATCGAAGAGGTCGGCAAAGTTGTAGACCACCCAGCCGGTCAGGTGGGAAATCCAGGCGTAGAGCTGGGAAAGCAGCGCATCACCAAAGGTGAGCGCCACGAGTATCGCCAGAAAGATGGCGATCACCAATATGGTTCTTTGCAGCATTCTGCTTCCTGTTAATCCGCGCAGGCCTGTCGTACCGCCTTTTCCCAACGGCCCATCAGTTCCTGCGCATGGCCGCGGTCACATTGCGGCTCGAACGTACGTTCGACTCGCCACAGGTCGGACAGTTCGTCCTTGCTGTTGTAAACGCCCGCGGTCAGCCCGGCCAAAAACGCGGCGCCCAGGGCGGTGGTCTCGATCATGGCCGGCCGCAATACGGGAATACCGAGGAGGTCGGCCTGGAACTGCATGAGAAGGTCGTTCACGCATGCGCCGCCATCCACCCGCAATTCGCGCAAGGGCTCGCCACCGGCGGCGACGGCATCGCGGCTCATGGCCTGCAGCAAGGCGGCACTCTGATAGGCAATGCGTTCCAGCGAGGCGCGGGCGATATGCGCAATGGTGCTGCCGCGGGTAAGCCCGGTGATCACACCGCGTGCGTCGGGTTGCCAATACGGTGCGCCCAGGCCGGTGAAGGCGGGCACCACCATGACGCCGTCTGAATGGGGAACCGTGCGGGCCAACGCTTCGATATCGCTGCTGCTTGGGAAGGCCTTGAGGCCGTCGCGCAGCCACTGCACCACGGCACCGGCCACGAATACGCTGCCTTCCAATGCATACTCGGCTTCCTTGCCGGTTTGCGCTGCAAGCGTGGTCACCAAACCGTTTTCAGAAGTATGGAAGTCACCGCCCGTGTGCATGAGCATGAAGCAGCCGGTGCCATACGTGTTCTTCGCCATGCCGCTGCGAAAGCATGCCTGGCCGAAGAGGGCGCTTTGCTGATCCCCGGCCACGCCGCAAATCGGGATCTCGGCACCCAGCAGGTCGGCGGCAGCCATGCCGAAATGCGCGCCCGAAGGCAACACTTCCGGCAGTAGCGATGCGTCGACGCCAAGCAGTTCGAGCAAGGACTCGTCCCAGCGGTGTTCGCGCACGTTGTACAGCATGGTGCGCGAGGCATTGCTCACGTCGGTCACGTGACGCTTGTCGGCGGTAAGCTGCCAGATCAGCCAGCTGTCTATCGTGCCGAATGCGAGATCACCGGCGGCGGCCAGCTCCCTGGCTTCCGGCACGTTGTCCATGAGCCACTTCAGTTTGGTGGCCGAGAAATAGGCGTCGACACGCAGGCCCGTGCGCTCGAGGATGTCGGCGTCCTTGCCGCTTGCACGCAGTTCCGCACAAGCCGGTTCAGACCGACGATCCTGCCAGACGATGGCGTTGTGCACGGGCTGGCCGGTCCGCCGGTTCCACGCCAGCGTGGTTTCCCGCTGATTCGTGATACCAATGGCTCGAATATCGCCGGCCTTCAGGCCCGCCTTGGCGAGCGCCTGACGTGCGGTTTCAAGCTGTGTATTCCAGATCTCCATGGGATCGTGCTCCACCCAGCCCGGCTGCGGGAATATCTGGGTGAATTCGCGCTGGGCAAGCGCGACGATCTCGCCCGTCTCTTTGAAGACGATACTGCGCGAGCTGGAAGTGCCCTGGTCGAGTGCTAGCAGATAGGCCATAGTAGAAAGCGGAATGATGTGGCCTGTAAGTTTACCGGCGAATCCGGCTCTTGCACGCGTCCCGTTTAACGGCATCGCAAGCATACATACCGTAAACTTACGGACTTCCTGCTTCTAAGACGGCACACAAAAATGTTCACTTCTGTAGCGCCATTGGAGACACGTCGCGCGGCCTTGCTCGAGCGTCTCAACGGTGTTTCCAAGGTCGACCTGCTGGTGGTTGGTGGCGGCGCCACCGGCCTGGGTATTGCGCTGGACGCCTCCTTGCGAGGCCTCTCCGTGGTTTTGCTGGAAGCAAGGGATTTCGCGAAGGGCACATCCTCGCGGGCTACCAAGCTGGTGCACGGCGGGGTGCGCTACCTGGCGCAGGGAAATGTCGCGCTCGTACATGAAGCGCTGCACGAGCGACGCAAGCTCCTGCACAACGCGTCGCACCTGGCAGCGCCGCTCGCGTTCGTGATGCCGGCCTACAAGTGTTGGGAAGCGCCTTTCTATGGAATCGGGCTGAAAGCCTACGATGCGCTGGCCGGCCGTGCCGGCTTGGGCGACACCGAGCTGCTGTCGAGCCGCGAGGCCTTGAGCCGCCTGCCCGGTATTCGCCCGCAGGGCTTGAAGGGCGGGGTGCAGTATTGGGATGGTCAGTTCGATGATGCCAGGCTGGCCGTGACACTTGCCCGCACCGCCGCATCGCAAGGGGCGCTGCTGGTCAACTATTGCCCCGTGATCGACCTTGTGCATGAAGCCGGCAAACTGGTCGGGGTGCGCTACCACGCAGAAGGCGAGGCGGCTCCCGGCCAGATAGAAGCCCGCTGCATTGTGAACGCGACGGGCGTGTGGGTGGATTCCTTGCGCGCCATGGA
>JAJUGH010000221.1 GCA_029268265.1 Alcaligenaceae bacterium
CACTGCACGCATGTTATCGCCGACGGGGGACTCAACCTTGATCACATCGGCACCCAGGTCACCCAGGATCTGGGTCGCATAGGGGCCCATGACCACGGCGCTCAGATCGAGTATGCGGACGCCGGACAGGGGCCCGCCCTTGGCGGGCGCCCGGGTGTCGGGGGCGCTGTCCGCGCTGCGCTGGCCCGCGGCGGGCGTACCGCCGGGCTGATTGAGCAATTCAGACATTATTCCGGGATCAGGTTGGCTTCACGGATCCACTTGCCCCAGAGCTCGTATTGCTCCTGGACGAAAGTGGCGAATTCCTCGGGCGTGCCGCTGAAGGCATCGAAGCCCAGCTCAGCCAGCCGTGCCTTTGTTGCGGGATCGTTCACGACCTTGTTGATGGCGGCATTGAGCGTCTTCACGATTTCGGGATCCATGCCGGCCGGGCCGAAATAGCCGTTCCACGAAGTGATGTCGAAATCCGCCACACCGGCTTCTTCCATGGAAGGCAGATCAGGCAGCAAGGCACTGCGTTCGGCCGTGGAAACGGCCATGGCATGCAGACGACCGGCCTTCACGAATGGCGTGCCGGATGTGAAGTCGGTGAACATGAAATCGACTTCGCCTGAAGCCAGGTCGGTCAGAGCTTGCGGCGTTCCCTTGTAGGGAACGGCCAGCATCTCGGTCTGGGTGGCTACCGCCAGACGGCCGCCGGCCACGATGCCGGTGCTGTTGCCGGTTGCGTAGGCGACTTTGCCGGGATTGGCCTTCGCGTAGTCCACCAGCTCCTTCACTGTCTTATAGGGGCGATCGGGGTTGGTGACCAGGATGAAGGGGAGGTTGCCGCCTCGGGCAATGGGCGTGAAGTCCTTGACGGGGTCGTAGCTGACGTTCTTCATCAGCCACGGCGCGGCGGAATGCGAGGTATTGGTGGTGACGAACAGCGTGTAGCCGTCAGGCTTGGCTCGGGCCACGTAATTCGCCGCAATGGTGGCATTGGCGCCCGGCTTGTTCTCCACGACGATGGGCTGCCCCAGCTCCTTGCTCATTTCCTCGGCAAAGATACGGCCGACCGAATCGGTGCCCGAGCCGGCGGGGAATGGCACGACCAAGGTGATGGGCTTGTCCGGATAAGCCGCAAGCGCGGGGGCCGACGCCACGCCCAGTGCGAGGGCGGCGGTGACCATGGCGGCGCTCAGCGCGGTGACGGCGTGGCGTGACTTCTGGTTTGATGACATAGGGTGTCTCCTGTCTTTTCTGATGGTGGATGCTCAGCGGCCTGTATAAAGGTAAAGGCCGTCTTGGGTGGTAGGTGATACGGAATCAGCGGATGACGCGCTCGGGATTCTCCTCGTAAGGCGGAGAATAGATCACCAGGAGCCGCGCAGGTGTATCGCTTGTTACGGTGAAGATGTGCTTGCGATCGGCCGGGAAGAAGCAGCAATCGCCCGCGACCATGTTGCCGCGCTCGCCGTCCATTTCCACATCGGCCGTGCCTTCCAGCAGATAGCAGACTTGCTCAATACCGGGATGAGCATGAGGAAGCGCTCCCTGCCCTTTTTCGATAGTGCCTACCAGGACCTCGAGGTGGCGCGAGCCCACCGTTTCGGGCGAAATCAGCCGACGGTTCACGGTCCCGCTATGGTTGGCGGGGGAATAGCCGGGGACGTCGGCTTCGTTGATGATCCAGGACGGACGCGACATGAAAGCTCCTGCATAAATTCATAAGTATGAAAGCAATTTTACAGAGGTGAACTTTATCGTCAACCGGGGATTTGCCAGAGTGGCTCAGGCCGGGCACCGGTCCATGCGCGTGATGCCTTGCCCCGCGGGCGGATCCACGTTGGTTTCCCGGGACCGATATAATCGATCTTTCGGCCGTAGCTTTACGGCCGTCTTATCGTGCCCGGAATCCGGGCGCGTCCCTCGTCTCTCTATAGTGCTTAGCGTTCCGAAGATGAAGAAACTGACTGGTATCCTCCTGGCCTCCGCCGCCGTGATGCTGACCGCCTGCGGCCCCAGCAACGACACCACCACGGCCGAAGCCGAATCCGCACCCGCTGCGGCGCGCAAGATCGTCGTCGGCCTGGACGACAACTTCCCTCCCATGGGCTTCCGCAACGAGAAGAATGAACTCGTCGGTTTCGATATCGATCTGGCACGTGAAGCCTTCAAGCGTCTGGGCAACGAGGTCGAGTTCAAGGCCATCGACTGGAGCGCCAAGGAAGCCGAGCTCAACGGCAAGCGCGTCGACGTTCTCTGGAACGGCCTGACCATTACCGAAGAGCGCAAGAAGAACATCAACTTCACGCAGCCCTACATGGCCAACCACCAGATCATCGTGGTGGCCAACGCCTCGCCCATCCAATCCAAGGGCGATTTGGCCGGCGCCGTGGTCGGCGCGCAGGAAGGCAGCAGCGCCGTTGACGCCATCAAGAAGGAAGCTGAGGTGTTCGAGAGTTTCAAGGAACTGAAGACCTTCGGCGACAACGTCACCGCCCTGCTCGATCTCTCCGCGGGTCGCCTGGACGCCGTGGTGCTCGACGAAGTGGTGGGCCGCTATCTGGCTGACAAACGTGAAGGCGAATATCGCGTGCTGGAAGAGAACTTCGGCACGGAAGACTACGGCGTAGGCGTGCGCCTCGACGACAACGAGCTTCGCGAGCAGCTTGACAAGACCCTTGCCGAAATGAAGCAGGACGGCACGGCCGGACGCATCGCCACCGAGTGGTTCGGCGCAGACATCATCAAGTAAACCGAAAGCCCCTGTCCCGGTATCCGGCGCAGGGGTCTCCCCAGCATGGACTACGTTCTTTCCTTACTCGGGCCGATGACCGAAGGTGCGAAGGTCACTCTTTCGCTCTTCTTCATCACCCTGATTCTGTCGGTTCCGCTGGGGCTGGCACTTGCGCTGGCACGCATTTCCAAATGGCGGCTGCTGAGCAATGCCGTGAACGGCTATATCTGGCTCATGCGCGGCACGCCGCTCATGCTGCAGCTGCTGTTCGTCTATTTCGCCTTGCCGTTCGTGCCGGTGATCGGCATCCGGCTGCCGGACTTCCCGGCCGCCGTCGTCGCCTTCGCATTGAACTACGCCGCCTATTTTGCGGAAATCTTCCGGGCGGGCATACAGTCGGTGGATCGCGGCCAGTACGAAGGCAGCAAAGTGCTGGGGCTGAACTATCTTCAGACCATGCGGCGCATTGTCCTGCCCCAGATGCTGCGCCGGGTGCTGCCGCCCATGAGCAACGAGACCATCACACTGGTGAAGGACACCTCGCTGATCTATGTGCTGGCGCTTAATGACATCCTGCGCACGGCCCGTGGCATCGTCCAGCGCGACTTCACCACCACACCGTTCCTGGTGGCCGCCGTGTTTTACCTGCTCATGACGCTGGTACTGACCTGGTTCTTCCAGCGCATGGAAAAACGCTATGCCAAATTCGACGAATAGCGTCGTGACCGGCGCATCCGGCGACGCCCGCGAAGTCATGATTGACGCGCGCGAGATCACGAAGTCCTTCGGTAACCTGCAGGTGCTGCAGGGCGTGTCGCTCACGCTGCACAAGGGCGAGGTGGTCGCCATCATTGGCCCGTCGGGTTCAGGCAAGAGTACGTTCCTGCGTTGCCTCAACCATCTTGAACTCATCGACGGCGGCAGCATCACGGTCGAGGGCGAACCCTTGGCCACCGCCACGGCAGGCGGGGGCAGCCAGTACGCGCCTGACGCCGACGTTCGCCGCATCTGCCGCAAGATGGGCATGGTGTTCCAGTCGTTCAATCTGTTTCCGCACATGACGGTACTCGAGAACGTCATTGAAGCGCCCGTAACGGTCAAGCGG
>JAJUGH010000222.1 GCA_029268265.1 Alcaligenaceae bacterium
CAGAACCGCCTTCCGTGCATTTACCTGGTGGACTCGGGCGGGGCCAATCTACCCAACCAGGATGAAGTCTTCCCCGACCGTGACCACTTCGGCCGCATCTTCTACAACCAGGCGAACATGTCTGCGCAGGACATCGCGCAGATTGCCGTGGTCATGGGCTCCTGCACGGCGGGCGGCGCCTATGTCCCGGCCATGAGCGACGTCTCCATCATCGTCAAGAATCAGGGCACCATCTTCCTGGGCGGGCCGCCACTCGTCAAAGCCGCCACCGGCGAAGAAGTGAGCGCCGAAGACCTGGGCGGCGGCGATGTCCACACGCGGCTGTCCGGCGTGGCCGACTACCTTGCGAACAACGATCTGCATGCCTTGGCCCTGGCGCGGGAAGCCGTCTCGCGGCTCAACCTGACCAAGCCGCAGCAGATGGCCTTGCGCCCGGTACAGGAACCGCTGTACGACCCGCGCGAACTGGACGGCATCATCCCGACCGACACGCGCAAGCCCTACGACGTGCGCGAAGTGATCGCCCGCATCGTCGACGGTTCGGAGTTCGATGAGTTCAAGGCGCGCTTCGGCACCACGCTGGTCACCGGCTTCGCCCATATCCACGGCATGCCCGTCGGCATCATCGCCAACAACGGCATCCTGTTCTCGGAAGCGGCCCAGAAAGGCACGCACTTCATCGAGCTCTGCTGCCAGCGACGCATTCCTATTGTCTTCCTGCAGAACATCACCGGCTTCATGGTGGGCCGCCGGTACGAAAACGAAGGCATCGCCCGCCACGGCGCGAAGATGGTCACAGCAGTATCCACTGCCTCGGTACCCAAATTCACCGTGATCATCGGCGGCTCCTTCGGCGCGGGGAACTACGGCATGTGTGGGCGCGCCTTCGGGCCACGTATGCTCTACCTCTGGCCCAACGCGCGCATTTCCGTCATGGGCGGCGAACAGGCCGCCAGCGTACTGGCCACCGTGCGCCGCGACGGCATCGAAGCGCGCGGCGGCAGCTGGAGCCCCGAGGAAGAAGAAGCCTTCAAGAGCCCGATCCGCGAGCAGTACGAGCGCGAAGGGCATCCCTACTACGCCACGGCCCGCCTATGGGACGACGGCATCATCCAGCCTGCCGATACCCGTCGCGTCCTTGCGCTGTCGCTGTCGGCGGCCCTGAACGCACCGATCGAAGCCACGCGCTTCGGCGTCTTCCGCATGTAATGAGGAGTGGCCGTGTTTGAAACCTTGCTGATCGCCAACCGCGGCGAAATCGCCTGCCGCGTTGCCGCCACGGCTCGACGCATGGGCCTGCGCACCGTCGCGGTCTATTCCGATGCCGACGCCCATGCCCGCCATGTCGCCGCTTGCGACATGGCCGTGCATATCGGCGGCCCAGAGCCCCGAAACAGTTATTTGCGTGCGGAAGCCATCCTGGCCGCCGCCCGCCAGACCGGCGCCCAAGCCATCCACCCCGGATACGGCTTCCTATCGGAGAATGAGGCGTTTGCCCGAGCATGCGCCGACGCCGGCATTGCGTTCGTGGGCCCACCCGCGGACGCGATCGCCGCCATGGGTAGCAAATCAGCGGCGAAGGCCCTGATGGAAAAGGCCGGAGTGCCACTCGTGCCCGGCTATCACGGCGAAAACCAGGACCCGGCATTTCTTCGCGGACAGGCCGACGCCATCGGCTACCCCGTGCTCATCAAGGCAAGTGCCGGTGGGGGCGGCAAGGGCATGCGAGTTGTCGCCCGCAGCCAGGATTTCGACGAAGCGCTTGCATCGTGCAAACGCGAAGCCGCCAGCAGCTTCGGTGATGATCGCGTCCTGATCGAGCGCTATCTGCAAAAGCCGCGCCACATCGAGATCCAGGTCTTTGCCGATACGCATGGCAACTACCTGCACCTGTTCGAACGCGATTGCTCGGTCCAGCGGCGACATCAGAAAGTCATCGAAGAGGCGCCGGCACCGGGCATGACCGAAGAGCGGCGCCAGGCCATGGGCGAGGCGGCCGTCGCGGCGGCACGTGCCGTGGGCTACGTGGGTGCAGGCACGGTCGAGTTCATTGCCGAGCCCGATGGTCGCTTCTATTTCATGGAAATGAATACGCGGCTTCAGGTGGAGCACCCCGTCACCGAGATGATTACCGGGCAGGACCTGGTGGAATGGCAGTTGCGTGTGGCGGCGGGCGAACCGCTGCCCGCCTCACAACATCAGCTGACGCTGACGGGCCACGCCATCGAAGCCCGCATCTACGCAGAAAACCCGGAAAAGGGCTTCCTGCCTTCCATCGGCACGCTGGACACACTGGAATTCGGCCCGCACGGAGAGTTCACGCTGGCAGATGTCCGCGTGGACGGCGGAGTACGGCAAGGCGACACCATCACGCCCTACTATGACCCCATGATCGCCAAGCTGATCGTGCGGGGCCGCGACCGCCAGGAAGCACGTGCCCGCATGTTGCGAGCGCTGGGTGATATGCGAGTGGCCGGGCTGCAGACCAACATCGCCTTCCTGCGCCGCCTGATGGCGGACCAGGCATTCGCCACCGCCGACCTGGACACCGGCCTGATCGAGCGACGCCATGACGCCCTCTTTCCCGCCGCCGGTGCGCTTCCGGACCCGGTGCTGGCCCTGGCGGCCACCGCACTTCTTCAGGCGCAGGGCTATGCGGGCACTGCCACGGCCGCCTCTGGCGCGCTTCCGTCCGACCCCTGGGATGTAAGCGACGGCTGGCGGGTCGCGGGTCGCCACGAACGCAGCTTCGAGTTCCTGGACCAGGACGGCGCGCCGTTCACCATCAGGCTTCTGCGCGATGAGGGCGCCTGGACATACGGGCGAAATGAGACCATGCAGACGCTCGAGTGGATCGGCGAATCCACCGATCCATCGCGTGCGCGGCTTCGCCTGCGCCTGGACGGCCGCGACCACACCGGTGAAGTGCTTCGCCGCGGCGAGGTCCTCACCATCTATCTGGGTGGCGAAGCGCACGTACTGCGGCTGCACGATGCCGTGGCACATGCGCAGGATGAAGCCGGTGATCATGGCGGCAGCCTGACTGCTCCCATGCCGGGCAAGATCATTTCGGTGGCCGTGCGTCAGGGGGACTCGGTGAAAAGCGGAGACGCCCTGCTGGTGATGGAAGCCATGAAAATGGAACACACCATCCACGCGCCCAAGGACGGCGTCGTGGAGGAGGTGTTCTACCAGCCGGGCGATCAGGTGGTGGACGGCGCGCAGCTGATCGCGATCAAGGATGCGCCCTAGCGGCTCTTGCCCCGCGCCGATACCGGCCAGACTGCCTCGACCACGCCGTGGCGCACGGCCACGACCTCATCATGCAGGTTGAACGTGGGGTCACAGTGACCCGGCACCAGCAGCAGACGGGCGCCCAGCGACGGCCGTGCCCGGAGCTCATCCGCCACCAGAATGCAGTGCTCGTCGTTCAAGGCCGTGCAGCGTAAGCCGTGAGGTTCCAGTAGCCTCGGCAGGCCGCTTTCGGAGGTCGTGGACTTCAACCCGAAATCGAGCACGGCGCGTTCGGGCGTCGGCGCACTGATCACTGTGCCCATCACGAACAAGGCATGACGAAATACCGTCGGGGCATCCCACTCGAGCCGTCCGTAATCGGCGTCCATGAAGGCGTAGCTGCCGGGCTGGATCTCGGTGTATACCTCGGACATCGCATCGAAAGCAGCCGTGCCCGTGCCTCCACCCGTCACCACTTCACAGGGATGCCCCGCCCGCTGCAGCGCCTGCACGTAGCCAGCCGTGGCGCGTATGCCCTTTTCGGCCGCAAGGCGCCGATGTTCGAACGAATGCTTGTGCTGGATACC
>JAJUGH010000223.1 GCA_029268265.1 Alcaligenaceae bacterium
ACGCTGCGGCGTCGTGCAGGATATTGCGCTGCAGCGCGACGAAGTCCGCAACGGACTCCGGATGTTGGCGCCACTTGAGGTCAGGATTCCGCCGCAAGGTCCCCAGGCCGGTGCACGGCGCATCCACGAGAACGCGCTGCGCCTTGCCGCGCAGCCGCTTCACGCGCTGGTCGTTAGAGGGCTGGATGACGACGGGCACGATGTTGGACAAGCCGCTGCGTGCGA
Organism: Alcaligenaceae bacterium; assembly: GCA_029268265.1. Taxonomy (GTDB): domain Bacteria; phylum Pseudomonadota; class Gammaproteobacteria; order Burkholderiales; family Burkholderiaceae_B; genus Yanghanlia. Next base: position 226 of record JAJUGH010000223.1, read on the forward strand.
AACGTGGCTTCGCGCGCGCCAAGCGCGCTGATGAAACGTCGAACGCGTACAGACGCCCGGTCGATCGCATCATGGCACCGAGTAGCAGTGTCTTGCCGCCCGCCCCTGCGCAATAGTCGATGATCATCTCACCGCGTCGGGGCGCCATCAGGCTCACCAGAATCTGGCTGCCCTCGTCCTGCACCTCGATTTCCCCTCGTTCGAACGCCGGCCAGCGCGTTACCGACGGCCGTCCCTGAAAGCGTATTCCCCATGGGCTGTAGCGCGTGGGCTGCGGGTCAAAGCGCTGAGCCGGCCCATTGGCCATGTCCGCGAGCACCGCCTCGCGAGTCGTCTTCAGCGGGTTCACGCGGATATCAAGCGGCGCCGGCTGGTTCAGCGCTTCCATCAGGCTCTCGCCATCAGGCAACGCGGCCAACCGCTCGTGCAGCCAGTCAGGCAGGCTGACGCGTACCGGCGTGGGCATCGCTTTGATATCCACCCGACGGATATGCTGCAGCCATTCCTTTTCTGCCGGCTCGAGCACGGCATCCAATGCCTCATTGCTCAGCATGGCATCAAGCCCAAGTATGGCGAGCCGGCGTGCCGAAGGCCCCGTTCCGCTTTCAGCGAGATTACGGTAGCGGCGCAGATTGCGCAGCACGTTGAACACGGTCTCCGTAATCTCCGCACGATCGCGCGAACCGAGCTTGGGCCGAGCCCGCATCCAATGCGACAGGGCATGGTCTGCCGGAAACTGCCACTGCAGGATTTCGCCAAGCACCTGCTGCAATTGTTCGATCCGGGCCGCGACGGGCGCGACGCTATGGAAAGTCGGCGCTCGGCCTTCGGCGCGCGCTTGGCCGCCCATGGCAGGCCTTGCTGCAGACTTGCTCCCGGGGGACACCGATTTTTTTGATCTTGCGGCCGTCTTGTCCGATCCCGCTGCCGCCTTGCGCGACCGCGCTGGCTTGGTACTCATGATGATTCCTTTCCGATTTCGGCGACATCCGCCCGCGCACCGTCAGGCAAAAATGCCCGCGACGCGACGCCCTCCACCTGAACGAGACCGTGTCCGTCCAGGCTGACGCGCCCTTGTGCCAGCCATTTAACCACCTCGCCGTAGACGCGATGTTCCAATGCCAGCAAACGGTCCGCCAGCACATGGGCATCGTCACCGGCGAGCACCGGCACGACACCCTGGGCGACGATGGGGCCGTGATCGAGTTGCGCGGTGACGAAGTGCACCGTACACCCGTGCCATTGCATCCCCATCGCCAAGGCCTGATCATGCGTATGCAGACCCGGAAAAGCGGGCAGCAGCGAGGGGTGGATGTTCAACAAGCGACCTTCGTAACGCTCCACGAATGCAGGCGTCAGCACCCGCATGAAACCGGCCAGCAGAACGTAGTCGGGCTCGTATTCGTCAATGAGTCGCGACAAAGCCACATCGAATTCCTGGCGCGTCGGGAAATCCTTATGCGGCAGAGCACGGGCTTCGACCCCTTGTGCGCGGGCCCAATCCAGGCCGGCGGCATCCGCCCGGTTCGAAATGACCGCGCATACCGTGGCGGGCAGACCCTGCTGCTTGACGGTATTGACGATGGTTTGCATATTCGAGCCCCGACCTGATATCAGAATGACGAGACGGCAAGAGCTCTTTCGAGGATCGACCACGGTATTTCCTGAGTTGAACGTCGCAAAATTGTAAACTCCCGGCTGTGAAACCGAGTTGCCACCTTTATCGACGCCTGCCCCGCCATGATTCCCAGCGCCCCAGCGCGGTGACCATCGGCAATTTCGACGGCGTACACCTTGGCCATCAGGCCATACTGGACCGTGTCCGCTCATATGCCGACGGCCAAGGCCTGATGCCGACCGTCATGACGTTTCATCCTCACCCGCGGGCGTTCTTCGCGGCTCGCGCCGGTCGCCCTGAACTCTCGCCTGCCCAGATCAGCACCTTGCGCGACAAGCTGCAGCAGATCGAACGACACGGAATCCAGCAAGTCGTGCTGGCGCGCTTCGACGCTCAGCTCTCCAGCATGGCGCCGGACGACTTCATCCGCCGGCTATTGGTCGAAGGGCTGAATACGCGCTGGCTGCTGGTGGGCGAGGACTTTCGCTACGGCCACAAGCGCAGCGGCGACATCGACCTGCTTCGGCGCCGCGGCCGCGACTATGGCTTCGAAGTGGAAACGATCGCCGACGTCGGAGATGCGGACGGGAAGCGCATATCCAGTTCGGAGCTGCGTCTTGCGTTGGCTGCGGGCGATCTGGAGGGTGCAAGCGCCCTTCTGGGCTATCCCTATTCCATTACCGCCCGTGTTGGCCACGGCCAGAAGCTGGGACGCAGCATCGGCTACCCCACCATGAACCAGAAAGTGCCCGAGGCCTGTGCCCTACGCAACGGCGTGTATGTCGTGCGGGTACATGGGCTGACCCCTCAGCCCCTGGCCGGCGTGGCCAGCCTCGGAGTGCGCCCCACCGTTGCTCAGCAGGGCCGCCGCGTGCTCGAGACGCACCTGCTGGACTGCAGCATTGACGCTTACGGTAAACTCGGCACTGTCGAATTCGTCCGCTTCCTGCGGGACGAAGAAAAATTTCCGGACCTTCCCACCCTGGTCGCCGCCATCGATGACGACGCGCGGCGCGCCCGAGATCACTTCGCCTTCCATGGACTATAGAAAAAGCCTCAACCTGCCTGAATCGCCCTTCCCCATGCGCGGCAACCTGGCCAAGCGCGAACCCGGATGGATAGCAGAGTGGGAGGAAAAACGAATTTACGCAGCCATCAGAGAGGCAAGCAAGGGAAGGCCGAAGTTCGTGTTGCACGACGGCCCCCCCTATGCGAACGGCAACATCCATATCGGCCATGCCGTCAATAAGATCCTGAAGGACATCATCGTCAAGAGCCGCAATATGGCCGGCTTTGACGCGGTGTACGTGCCGGGCTGGGACTGCCACGGCATGCCCATCGAGATCCAGATCGAAAAGAAATACGGCAAGAACCTGCCCGTGGCGGAGGTCCAGGCCAAGGCGCGCGCCTACGCCCAGGAACAGATCGACAACCAGCGCCGTGAATTCAAGCGGCTGGGCGTGTTGGGCGACTGGGACCGTCCCTATCTCACGATGAACTACAGCAACGAAGCTGACGAGCTTCGCGCGCTGTCGCGCATCATGCAGAAGGGCTTCGTATTCCGCGGGCTCAAGCCGGTGAACTGGTGCTTTGACTGTGGGTCGGCCCTGGCGGAAGCCGAGGTCGAGTACGCGGACCGTAACGACCCGTCCATCTACGTGGCCTTCCCCTTTGACGACCCGGCCGCCGTGGCGGCAGCCTTTGGCGTGGATTCCGTCGAATCCGGCGCCGTGGTGATCTGGACGACCACTCCCTGGACCATCCCGGCCAACCAGGCGCTCAATGTGCACCCGGAGTTCGAATACGCGCTCGTGCGGCTCGAATCACCCCGCGAAACCGGGCCTCTGCTGTTGCTAGCCAAGGACCGGGTCGAGGCCTGCCTGACGGAATGGGGCCTCCCGGGTGAAGTACTGGCCACCGTGCCGGGCGAAAAGCTGGCCGGCATGAC
>JAJUGH010000224.1 GCA_029268265.1 Alcaligenaceae bacterium
CGGTTGTCGGCGGCAGATCCGGTAGCCTTCCTGGATCCAGTACCAGCCGGCGTTGAAGGGGAGAATGGCTGCTTGCATGGCTTTGGGATTCAGGGCAGAGGTTCGGTGGGCGTGTCGCGCCTCAGGCGCAGGATGCGTTCGAAATGGCGCGGATCGTGCGGCTTCAGTGTCTGGGCGGGCCGCGGCAGGAAGTAGTCGTACAGTCGGGAAACCCAGAATCGGAGCGCCCCGGCCTGCAGCATCATCGGCCAGGCCTCACGCTCTTCAGGCGTGAAGGGTCGGTGGTGAGCATACGCGGCCAGCAACGCCTGCAGGCGGTCTTCGATGAAGGCACCCGTCTCGCGATGGATGCACCAGTCGTTCGCCGTCACCGCCACGTCAAAAAGCCAGCTGTCGCAGCCGGCGAAGTAGAAGTCAATAATGCCTCCCAGCCGGGGCGACTCATACGTGCCATCGAACAGCACGTTATCGCGGAACAGGTCGCAGTGTGCGGGGCCCGAGGGCAGGGCGGCATACCCGGTCGTGGCCGCAAAGTCGGTTTGTTCCTTCAACGTTTGCTGCAGCATGTCGGCCTGGCGCTCATCCAGAAACGGCAATACCTTGGGCGCGGTCTCCTGCCACCAGGGCAAGCCGCGCAGATTGGGCTGCCGGATGGGGAAGTCCGCGCCGGCCAGATGCATGCGGGCCAGCGTCGCGCCCGCTTGAGCACAGTGTTCCGTGCCGGGGTCCGGCTCGAAGCCGCCCGATAGCCGTGTCACGATGGTGGTGGGTTTGCCGTTGAGCGTGGTCAGCCGCCGGCCGTCATGCATCGCCTGAGGGTGGGGCACAGGAACGCCGCGCTCCGCCAGGTGCGTCATGAGTTCGATGTAAAACGGCAACTGCTCGGCCGTCAGCACTTCAAAGAGCGTCAGTACGTATTCGCCGCGGGTCGTGTGCAGGAAGTAGTTCGTGTTCTCGATGCCTGCCGTGATGCCACGCAGGGAAACCAGCGACCCCAAATCATAGTGTTGCAGGAGCCTGCGGGCGTCGTCATCGCTGACGGAAGTGAAAACGGCCATGGATGCGAATCTTACCTTCAGTGGGCGGATGATGGGCGAGCGGCTCGCCTTGAGCGGCTGAATTTTAGACCAGCTTGTCCGGGCATGCGAAAATAGAGGGTTTATAGGTTCAGCTGTGCCGCTCCCGGTACGCCGACATGGATACACCCAAGATGACTTCCGCTCTTTCATCGGCCGCCGCCCCTTTCGCACCGGATCCTGCCGGGTGGCAGCTTTGCGTTGCGCCGATGATCGACGTGACGGACCGCCACTGTCGTTATTTCCACCGCCTGCTGGCGCCACGGGCCCGACTTTATACCGAGATGATCACGACCGGGGCGCTCATTCATGGCGACGTGGCTCGGCACCTGGATTTTGACCCGTCCGAGCATCCTGTGGCACTGCAGCTGGGCGGCAGCGAGCCGCGGGATCTTGCCCATGCGGCACGGCTCGGCGCGCAATGGGGTTATGACGAAATTAACCTCAACTGCGGCTGTCCTTCGGAGCGTGTGCAAAAGGGGGCTTTCGGCGCCTGTCTGATGGCCGAGCCCGCGTTGGTGGCCGACTGCATCAAGGCCATGCAGGATGCCGTGAGCGTGCCCGTCACCGTCAAGCACCGGCTGGGGCTCGACTACGATGAATCCTATGGTTTCGTGCGCGACTTCGTCGGTCGCATCCATGATGTCGGTTGCCGCGTGTTCATCGTCCACGCGCGCAATGCGGTCCTGAAAGGCCTCAGTCCCAAAGACAATCGCGAGATTCCGCCCTTGCGTTATGACACCGCTGCGCGGCTCACCGCTGATTTCCCTGACGCGATATTCGTGTTGAACGGGGGCCTGGCGCAGCCGGCGGAATGCCTTGACGCGTTGAAGTCCTTTCACGGAGTGATGTTGGGTCGCGCCGCCTGGCATACGCCGGGCGTTCTATCCACGGTGTCCACGCAACTGTCCCACATGCCGGCCGAACCGGACGGCGAACAGGTATTGGACGCCATGATGGAATATGCCGCGGAGCAGGTGCAGCGCGGCGTACCGTTACGGATGGTGGTGAAGTCGATGCTGGGCTGGCCTACCGGCCGGCGCGGCGCACGGCAGTGGCGGCGGATGTTGTCCGATGCGTCGGAGCTTGCCGCCAACGACGTGCAACTACTGCGACGCGCCTGGCAGGCGCTGGCCCCGGCGGAGCCGGAGACCGTGGCAGGCTAGACAGCCGCCTGGTCGCCCGGCCAATCACGGATATAGGCCTTCAACATCGTGTTTTCGAAGGCCTGCGCGGCCACAATGGCTGCCGCCATATCGTAGAACGAGATCACGCCCTGTAGCGTGGGGCCGTCCATGACGGGAATGTAGCGCGCGTGCTTTTCGAGCATAAGCCGCTGCACTTCTTCGAAGCTGGTGTTGGGCGAGACGCTTACCGGTGCATCATCCATGATGTGGCGCACGGTGTAATGCCCCGCATCGCCCTTGCTGTGGTGCAGGTGGCGGATGATTTCGCGGAACGTAAGCATGCCTGCAAGCTGGCCATGATCCATGATGACGAGCGAGCCGATGTCTTGTTCCGACATACAGTCGATCGCTTCCTGGATGGGAGTATCGGGGGTGGCGGTGTAAAGGGTGTTTCCCTTTACCCTGAGGATCTCACTGACTTTCAACATATCTTTTCTCCCGGTTTCGCCGGTTGGCCTGCTTTCAGACTATTGTGCCCCAAGCCGGGAGTCAGTGGTAGGGGCGGGTGGGGCGAACAGGGCATCCAGCGCTAGGGATTCCCCCTGAAGGGAGCGGGCAACGGCTAGAACGAACCCCGGTTCGGCCCGAAGGCCGGGCTGCCGGGTGTCCATCAGACAGGAATCGATCAACGGCTTCAGATCGGTTTGCGCCGGGTCACAGGCAAGAACCCAGAGTTCGGTCTCCTCGCCTTCGGTATCCACAGCGTATCCAAGCCGCTTCAATACGTGCAGTACGTTGTCGACTTCGTCCTGATGCAGGGTGAGCGATTCACACATGCGTGCGACCGGCACGCCGGCCTCGCCCTTGCGCCAGGCGGTCCAGAGTTCACGCAGAACCCGCAAGCCATGAACGAATGAGGCCCCGGTATGGTGCTGCTGCTCCCAGCGGCGTTGCCGCAGCGCGGGCAGCAGTGCCGTGATGGTCGCGCCCAGCAGGATCACGAACCACGAGAGATAGACCCACAGCAGGAAAATGGGGATCGTGGCGAAGGTGCCGTAGATGATCGTGTAAGACGGGAACTTGCTCAGGTAATACGCGATGCCGACCCGGAGTATTTCGAGTACCAGCGCCGTGCAGAATCCACCGGCTACGGCGTCCTTGAAGCGTACGCTGCGATTGGGCACCATGAAGAACAGCGCCGAGAAGCCGCTGCCCGTCAATAACAGCGGCAACAGCGACAGGGAAATCTCGGCCACGAATGGCAAATCGCCCATCAGCCCCATGGATTCCCGGGCCACAATTGAAAGCGCCCAGAGGCTGGCTCCCGCCAGAATGGGCCCGAGCGTAAGTAGCGCCCAATAAACCAGGATGCGTTGGCGGAGCGGGCGCTGGCTTTCCACCTGCCAGATATCGTTGAAGGCTTCGTCGATCGTACGGAACAGCATGACCGCCGTGACAATAAGGAAAAGGCCCCCGATCGTCGTGAGGCCGGAGGCCTTCGCGGCAAACTGATTCAGGTAAGACATCACGTTTTCCGAGACGACCGTCGGCATGAG
>JAJUGH010000225.1 GCA_029268265.1 Alcaligenaceae bacterium
CTGCTCGATTCGATCTTCGAGCAAGGCGCGGTTGGGCAGTCGCGTCAGCGCGTCATGCAAAGCCATATGCTCCAGCGCCTTGTTCGCTTCGTGCAGCGACTGGTTCAGTTGGCCGGTGCGCGATGCATGCCGACTGTCCAGCACGGTAATGATGAGCGCGATGGCGAGGACCGCCACGGTGACCATGGCCACCAGTATGGACAACCAGTCCGTGTCCACGCCGACGTTCGCGGCGCCGCATACGCTTCCCAATGGAAAGCGTGCCGCCTCCATCCCGCTGTAGTGCATGCCCACGATCGCGCAACCCATGACGACGCCGGCAACGCCCTTGAGTACCCGTCGATGTGAGCCGGCACGGCCGAGGTAGGATGTGATCCAGAGAGCGGCACCGGACGCCGTAACGGCCACGACATACGAGAAGGTGAGCCACGCAGGATCGTAGTCAATGCGCGGCTTCATCATCATGGCTTCCATACCCAGATAGTGCATGCCGGCAACGCCGGAGCCCATGATCAGTGCGCCCATTGCAAGCCGGCGTAGGGTTAGCTCGCTGCGGCAAGAAATCCAGAGCGCGAAGGCTGCCGATGCGATGGCGACCAGCAACGACAGAAAGGTGAGCCAGGCGTCATACCCCAGCTCGATGGGCAAGCTGAAAGCGAGCATGCCGATGAAGTGCATCGACCAGACGCCAAGCCCCATTGCAAATGCGCCACCTCCCAGCCATGCGGCGGCCGTTAACCCGCTCGAATTATGGATCAGCTCGGCCAAGATCACTGAGGTGTACGAGGCCAATATGGCGACCAGAAAGGAAGCGATGACCAGGACGGTGTTGTAACTGCTGGGGAGCATGTTCACGAATGATGGTGAGGCGAATGTGAGTGCAGTGGCCGAGTGTATTCGATGGTTGTGGCAGGGGCCGCCTTATTCACTTGTGCGCAGTGACGCGCTGCAAAAATGATGCAAAAAAGCTGCGCCAACATTGCCGAACGGTAATGTAGCGGTAATGTCCGTGATCGGTGTTCCGTCCTAATATCCTCTGAGTCACCATGGCCTTCGCTTCAGACTCGCGCCGGCCATGTCACAGGGGAGGGGACGCCAATGCGTTTCAGGATCGCGATCAACAAGCGGGACGTGCTTGCCACCGGCATGTTGTGCCTGGTTGGGCTCGTGGCGGTATTACAGGTGAGCGCAAATGCAGTTGCGCGGATAGCCGGGCTTGGCACCGGCATCGTTCCGGTACTGCTAGGCGCCGCTCTCATGCTCGGGGGCATACTGTGGCTATTCGATTCCAGGCTTTCTCCCGACGACGATGTGGATATCGGCTCGTCAAAGTGGCGCGATAGCTGCGGGTTGGTCAGCGCGTTCTTCGCGTTTCTGATTCTTGGGAAATACGGAGGGCTGGTGCCTGCCACTTTTGTGGCCACCTTGCTGCTTGTGCTGGGTGATCCGCGGCATACCTGGCGTAGCGCTGCTGTCCTGGCTGCGCTGTCCACTGCAGCGCTGATCGTCGTCAGCGTCAACATCCCCGCGGTGGCGGCCCGATTGTTTGCATGGGCGTAAGGGCATTCTTGGTGAAATAAAAAGATATATTTATTATGCATCTTTACCGGCGACTCTCGTCGGTGGTCCCCAACCTTGTTGAAGGAAAAGAGATGCAGGTAGGAATGCTTAAGCTGGACGGCCTTCGTGGCGCGGGTTGCGCCGCCATCATCAGCGACGCACTGAAGGCGGTAAAAGGCGTCGACACCGCCGAGGTTTCGTTCGAGAAAGCAAAGGCGTCAGTCACCTATGATGAATCGCAGGTATCGCTGCAGCGCCTGAAGGTCGCCGTGGAAGAGGCGGGGTACGGCATCGCGAAGCCGGTGCACGGCGAAGATGGTGCCTGCTGCGGCGGTTGCGGCGGCTAGATACTCGTTGGCGGGTTCCCCCGCTTGGCCGTATGATCGATGGTTTTCCATCTTTTCGCCTGCCAAAGGGGAGCCTTATGTTCACCACTCGCAAGATGGGTGCCACTTTGCGTGGATGCCTGTTCGGCCTGTCCATGCTGGGCCTGACAACCAGCGTCCATGCGCAAGACCCATCCTCCAATTTCCCTGAGCGTTCGATTCGCATGATTGTGCCGTTCCCGGCCGGCGGAGCGACGGACGTGGTTGCGCGCATTATCGCGCAGCAGGCAGGCACCGAGCTGGGGCAGCAGGTGGTCGTGGAAAACAAAAGCGGCGCCGGTGGCACGATTGGGGCTGCGGAAGCGGCCAAGGCGCAGCCCGACGGCTACACGATCTTGTTGACCACAACGAGCACCCACGCGGTGTCGCCGCATCTGATGAAGAATCTGCCCTACGACGCGAAGGAGGACTTCACCCCTATCGCGCATCTCGGTACGGCCGGCACGGTACTGCTCGTCACACCGGACTTGCCGGTCCATTCCGTGCAGGAACTGATCGACTACGCGAAGCAGCACCCGGGGGAGCTCAACTACGCCAGCAGCGGAAACGGAACCATCGTGCATCTGGGCACGGAAGCGTTCATGGATGCTGCTGATATCGAAATGACGCACGTGCCTTATCGTGGCACCGGTCAGGCCATGACGGACCTCATGGCCGGCGCAGTGCAGGTGCTGATGGATGCCATCCCCACCGGAATGCCGTACGTCAAAAAAGACCAACTGCGGGCGCTGGCGGTGACAACGCGCGAACGCTCGGCGATCGCGCCGGAGCTTCCCACGCTGGATGAGTCAGGCTTGAACGGTTTTGAATCGACAACCTGGTTCGGTGTCTATACGCCTGCCGGTTTGCCCGAAGATCGTCGAGTCCGACTGCATGAAGCACTGGTGCGCGCTGTACAGGATCCCGCAGTGATTGAACGCTTGCAGTCGCTGGGAATTGAGCCGGCGAAGGATCATACGCCTGAAGACTTCGCCCGTCTTGTCGAGCAGGACAGTGCTCGCTGGAAGAAGGTGATCGAGGACGGCAACATCACCATCCAGTAAGGATCTACGCGGTTTGGCGCCAAAGGGTCGTTCAGGCGCCTGACCACACCCGCCGTGCCGCCTCTTGCTCGGAAACAGAGCGGGCGCAGCGCGGCGGTTTTGCGTCTATCTGAAGGCCGGCCCCCGATAGCCGGGCCGTTCGCTATTCAACGGCCAGGCCGTGGATTCCAGCCACACAGGCGTATCGGCGGCGCTGACGCGCTCTTGGTTGAGCGGCCGCTGTAGGGCTCGCATCCTTTTGCGGTTCTGGCGCGGGGGCTCGTCTCGGAGCTCCCAGGCCTGAAACGTCAGCTCCAGCAGCCGTCTGGTTCGTTCCCGCATGACGGCTTGTGCCGCGGGATCATGGTGTTGTGCGTTCATGGCCGCCATTATCGGGGCCGATGATGACGTAGACATTACCGGCCGGAATCCGGCTGCAATGAAGTGAAACTATCTCCGACACGGATAGGCGGCCTCCGCCACGGTCCATGTGACGCGCCGTGCCTGTAACGCGCCGTGCTTTCTGCAAGTCACGGTAAGGTCATGCGTTGATTCCACGCTTCGAGCGGCAAGGGTGTTTCCGTTTTCCATATGCGCTCAAGGACGAGTCGGAGCGCTGCTATATCACGGCCCGCCGGCCCGCCGTGCCAATACGCGGGTGTCACGGCGCGCCATGACCCTGTCTCGGTATCCCGACGTCCGATCAGAAACCGGAATGAGTAGTGGCCGGTGCCAACGCCCATGCGCAGATCGGACACCACAAGCTGA
>JAJUGH010000226.1 GCA_029268265.1 Alcaligenaceae bacterium
CAGTCCTCCGTCCTGATGGGCGTGGCGGCTATCGGTACGGTAGTAGGTGCGGTCATGGCTGGCCGCGTACCCCTGAAGCGAGCGCTCTCGGTTCTGCCGATCGGCGTAGCGATGGGGTTCACCGTCATGCTCATGCCGGTGGTACACGACAAATGGGCCGTGTATTGCCTGCTGTTGCTTGTGGGTGGATTGTCGGGCTATTTCGTGGTGCCCATGAATGCCCTGCTCCAGCATCGTGGGCACGTGCTGCTTTCCGCCGGTCACTCGATCGCCGTACAGAATTTCAATGAGCAGCTCAATATTCTTCTCATGTTGGCCGTCTACAGCCTGCTGCTGTGGCTGCAACTGCCCATCAACGCGATCATCGTGATCTTCGGCACGCTGGTCGCCGGACTCATGCTCGTCATCATGCGCTGGAACCGGCGCAACCAGTTGGCCGATCCGGGCCTGATCGCCACCATCGGCCAGCACGGCCATGGCCAGGCCCTGAAACACTGAGCGGGTCAGGCCGGGGCTCTGTGGGCTGCAGCATGCGGCCGTCAGTCATCCGCCGGCGGATCAGGACAGCGTCGTCCGAAGCAGATTCAAGTCGCGCCAGGCCTCGGCCTTCAAGCCGCCGTGCAGCAATAGCATCGCGGGATGGTGCGTCACGATCAGCGGCACGCTGACTTCACCATCTGCATACGTGTGGAGCGTGCCCCGCAGACTTTCGATGTCCTGGTCACGCCCCAGAAGCGCTGCTGCCGACACGCGACCCAGCGCTACCAGACAACGCGGCTGTATCAGGCGAATCTGCCGACGCAGCAACGGCATGCAGGCCGCGATCTCATCCGGCTCGGGGCTACGGTTGCCCAGCGGCCGGCACTTCAGCACATTCGTAAAGTAAGAGAGCTCGGGGCCGTCCAGGCCGGCCGCCGTCAGCATGGCGCGCAGCAGTTCGCCCGAGCGGCCCTGAAACGGCTTGCCGGCACTGTCGTCGTACTCGCCGGGGGCCTCGCCCACGAACATGAATTGCGGCTGGGCCTGAGCCCCTTCGCCAAAGACCACCCGCCCTCGAACCTCATGCAGTCCACAGGCGACGCAGGCTGCCGCTTCGGCACCCAAGGACTCCACCGTGCTGGCAGTGGAGGGGACGAAGGAAGAAGCGGGCGAAGCCGCAGGCCGGTCCGCCGGGGCGTTTTCAACGCGGCTTGCCGGCGTAGTGGCAGATGGCGCCACGATTGGGGCTCTCGCCGTCGGCGCGATGGACCGGGCAGCTTCGGCGTCCGCGGACTCGCCTGCGGCCGGATTCCCATGCTGCGGCCGCACGGGCGTTGCCACGAAGCCCGCGGCGGCGCCACCTGATGCGTGCATCGGTGCCGGCGAGGCGGGTGTTGCCACGGCGGGTGCAGGGGCGAGCCCCAATTGGCGAAGCACCGGGGCCTGGATACCGATCTCGCGCAGCCACGCCTGCTGCAGCGCAGTCAGTACCGGTTTTTCCATAAGCGGCGCCTCGTCAAGCATCGTGACTCAACATCTTACGCATGACGCAGGCGTCTTCCCGACGCCCGCCGGCCGCAGGATAGTAGTCCTTGCGTACGGCCACCTGTTCGAAGCCGTGACGGTGATAAAACGCCAGCGCATTGGTATTGGAAGGCCGAACCTCGAGCAGTACGGCGGGCAAACCCCTTTCGCGAGCTTCTTTCTCGCAATGACGGATCAAGGCGGTGCCCACACCCTCGCGATGCGCCTCCGGCACCACCGCAATCACCAGGAGGTGGGCGACGTCAGGTGCGAAAAGCGTCATGCTGAAGCCGACCACGCGGCCCTGCCGGTGGGCCACCCAGCCGCTATAGCCGGCCTTGAGCCCATCGGAAAAATTGCCGACGGTCCAGGGAAAGTCCTGTACCGACGCTTCGATACGAGCCACCGCTTCCACATCGCCCTGCCCCATGGGCCTCAAGGCGATACCCAGGCCGGCAGCCTTGGGATTCCCGCCCATGCCCTGCGCGCGCTCATGAGTAGTGAAAGCCACCTTATCGCGCACATATAGCGGTGCGGCGAACTCCGGATCAACGTGCTGACCTGCCTGGAACATCGGCAAAGCGAGCCGCCCGATTGCCACGGCGTCCGGCCGGAGCGGCGGTCCGAATTCGGCCTGCCTGCCTGCCTGCAAGAGCTGGTCTTCGAGCTGCGGACAAAGCGGCAGCCCGTCACCAATGAGCCGTAACGGCGGATCGTCCGTCAGCCCGGCTGGTGCCCCTAATGCCTGCTCGATCCAGAGGTGAAGGTCCTCAGCAGCCAGAAGCATGGGAGCCTGCACGGTATGCCAGGTGTCATCGCCGCCCGGAGCGTAGGCGGCCAGGTAGAGTTCGCCCATGCGCGCATCCTGCACGACCACCCGCTGGGAGCCATGCGCCGGGGCGCCACCATTTGCGCGATCCCGGTGCGCAACGGCCATCAGGCTGTCTACAGGAACCACCGGAATCTCGAGCGCGAACGCCATGCCTTGTGCAACGCCACACGCGACCCGCAGCCCGGTAAAGCCGCCGGGGCCCTGCCCGAAAGCCACCGCCGACAGGGCCGTTCGGCCGAGACCTCGCTCCGCCAACAAGCCGTCCACCAAAGGCAGCAGACGCTCGGCATGTTCGCCGGTGCCATCGTGCTCGGCGCGGGAAATGGAGATCTGGCCGTCGGCACGACGGGATACCAGCGCAACGCTGCAGAGGCTGCCGGAAGTCTCGAGGGCAAGTAGGTGAAGGCTCATGCAGGCGATTTTAGTACGCGCCCGCAGGCAGTGCAGTACGCCGCCATACGGCGGGGTTTCCCCCTGCTATGCGCCCAAGCTTCAAATATTGCTCTAAGATGAAGCTTCCGTGTTCTGAATGGCAACAACAGTGTTCCGAATGACTCCGTCCGATGGCCGATTCAAACCGAATGCTTAATATGTAATATCTTGCTACGGCCACTTCCCGCCCATTCTCCTCCCTGTTACATTTTCCTCCCATGAACACACAGAACCAATCCTTATCCCGCAAAATCCTCATCGTCGATGACGATCCTCGCTTGCGTGATCTTCTGCGCCGCTATCTGTCGGAACAGGGATTCAACGTCTTCGTGGCGGAAGACGCCAAGGAAATGGGCAAGCTGTGGCAGCGGGAGCACTTCGATCTGCTCGTCCTGGATCTCATGCTCCCCGGGGAAGACGGCCTGTCCATCTGTCGTCGACTGCGGGGTGGTCACGACAACACGCCCATCATCATCCTCACCGCCAAGGCCGAAGAAATCGACCGTATCGTGGGGCTGGAAATGGGCGCAGACGACTACCTGTCGAAGCCCTTCAATCCGCGTGAACTGCTGGCACGGGTGAACGCCATTCTGCGCCGGCGCGGCACCGAGGAACACCCCGGCGCCCCCAGCCAGGAAAACGAATCCATCGAGTTCGGCCCTTACGTGCTGAACTTGTCCACCCGAACCCTCACCAAGAACAACGAACCCGTCCCCATCACCACCGGGGAATTCTCCGTGCTGAAGGTTTTTGCACGCCATCCCAAGAGTCCGCTCTCTCGAGACAAGCTCATGGATCTCTCCCGTGGCCGCGATTACGTAGCTTTCGACCGAAGCCTCGATGTGCAGATATCCCGCCTGCGCAAACTGATCGAACCCAACCCCTCCAAGCCTGTCTTCATCCAGACGGTCTGGGGCCTGGGCTATGTCTTTGTGCCGGACGGTGGCCAGTAAAAA
>JAJUGH010000227.1 GCA_029268265.1 Alcaligenaceae bacterium
GATCTGGCTCACCGCATCGCGCCCATACTTGCGCTTGACGTAGTCGATGACCCGCTCGCGGTTGTCCTGGCAGAAGTCGGTGAGTTTGCCCGGGGCGATCAGCACGCCGCCGGCGTGCATGCCGATATTTCGGGTCAGTCCTTCGAGCGGTCGGGCCAGGTCGACGATGGCTCGGACTTCTTCTTCCTGTTCATAGCGCTCCAGGAAGGCAGGCTCTTCCTTCAACGTGCGATCCAGACTCCATGGATCCATGGGGCTGAACGGAATCAGCTTCGACAGCCCATCGCACAAAGAGTAAGGCAGCTCAAGTACACGGCCGACATCGCGCACCACGGCCTTGGCGCCCAGCGTACCGAAGGTCGCGATCTGGCTCACCGCATCGCGCCCATACTTGCGCTTGACGTAGTCGATGACCCGCTCGCGGTTGTCCTGGCAGAAGTCGATATCGAAGTCGGGCATGGAGACCCGCTCCGGATTCAGGAAGCGCTCGAACAGCAGGTCATAGCGGATCGGATCAAGGTCCGTAATGCCCAGGGCGTACGCGACCAGCGAGCCCGCGCCGGAGCCACGTCCAGGGCCGACGGGCACACCGTTGCTCTTGCCCCAGTTGATGAAGTCGGCCACGATCAGGAAGTAGCCGGGGAAGCCCATCTTGATGATGATGGAGCACTCCCACTTCAGGCGATCACGGTAGGCGGGATACTGAGCCTCGCGCTCAGCCGGATCTGGGTACAGAAGCTGCATCCGCCGCTCCAGCCCTTCTTCGGCCAGCTGCACCATGTAGTCGTCCAGCGTAATGCCGTCCGGCGTCGGGAAGTTCGGCAGACGGGGCTTGCCAAGTTCCAGCAGCAGGTTGCAGCGCCGGGCGATTTCCACGGTGTTGGCGATGGCCGACGGCACATCCGCGAATCGGCGCGCCATTTCGTCCGAGCTGAGCATGTATTGCTGATCGGTGAAGCGGCGTGGTCGGCGGGCATTGCCCAGTTGCTCCCCTTCGGCAATACAGACCCGGGCTTCATGCGCCCGGAAATCTTCCTGCTCGAGAAACTGAATGGGATGTGTGGCCACCACCGGCAGATCCAGCTTGGCAGCCAGGCGCAGCGCGGCCTGCACGTAGGGCTCGTCTCCATCGGCGCCGGTTCGCTGCAATTCCAGATAAAAGGAATCAGGAAAGGCGGCGGCCCATTCACGTGCCCGAACAGCTGCTTCTTCCTCGCGCCCGGCTTCCAGCAACTGGCCGATTTCGCCCGCGCGGCCGCCCGACAGCAGGATCAGGCCGTGTTGCTCGGCCAGCCATTCACGACGGATCTCGGCACGACCGCGATACTGGTTTTCCAGCCATGCTCGGCTCAGCAATTCGCACAATGCCAGGTAACCGGCATGATTGCGGGCCAGCAGCAGCAAGCGAGACGGCTTGTCGCGCTCCACCTCGTTCTCGAGCCATACATCCGCCCCGGCAATGGGTTTCACCCCTTTGCCTTGTGCCGCACGATAGAACTTCACGAAACCGAACAGGTTCGAGAGATCGGTGAGAGCGAGCGCAGGCTGCCCGTAACCCACGGCCTTCTTGACCAATTCGGGTATGCGGGCAATGCCGTCCACCACCGAAAACTCGGAATGGACACGCAAATGGACGAAGGCGGGAGAGGCAGGTTCGTGAATCATGGTCGCGATTGTACTCAGCGGCGGGTTCCGGATGTCAGCGCTGCATGGCCGCCCACGCTTTCTGGAGGCGTTTCACCGACACGGGCGCGGGGGTGCGCAGCTCTTGCGCGAAGAGCGCGACTCGCAGCTCCTCCAGCATCCATCTAAAGTCGTCGAGTTGCGCGTCGGCAGCGCCCTTCAAAGCCAGGACGGCACGCTGATACTGCGCCACCAGAGGTGCCATTTCCGCCATGGACCGCGCGTCGCGTGCCGGATCTGCCCTGAGTTTGTCGATGCGCACCTGCGCCGCCTTCAGGTAGCGCGGAAAGTGCACCAGTCGCTCGTACGGCGTCTCGCGCAGAAACCATCGGGTCATGAGCGCAGACTGCTGCTTCTGCAGATCGGCATAGGCGGCCGCGTGCGGCTTGGCCTGGGGCATCTTTTTGGTAAGGGCGGCCCACTCACCCAGTATGGTGGCGGTAAGCCGCGCAATTTCCTGCACGATAAGGCCCAGCCGGTTGCGGCCTTCGGTTTTTCGCGCTTCGAACGCCGCCTGGTCTTGCGGCCAGGGGTCGCCCAGAAATGCCTGGGCAATGCCACAGTCGATAATCTGGTCACGCAGGTCTTCCTGAGTGCCCAGGCTCATATAGAGCATGCTCATGCGGGTAAGGTCCGGGATATTCTTCTCCAGGAACTTCACCTGTTCACGCATGGCGATGCGAAACAGTCGGCACAAGCCCTTGCGGTGATGGCGACGCGCTTCCGCCGGATCATCGAATACATCGAGGTCGCAATGCGTGCCGGCATCAACCAGCGCCGGGTAGCCTATGAACGACTGCCCCTTGCGGTGGATTTCCATGATTTCGGGCAGCGTGCCGAATGTCCAGTCGGTGATCCGGTCATGCGATAGGGCCTGCGCCACCTCGCGATCGCGGCCCGCCACCTGTTGAAATGACGCTTGCGCTTCCCGCCCATGCTCGGCCTTGAGCTGGTCAAGATTTCGGCCGCCCGAAAGCATGCGGCCGTGTTCGTCCACGACCTTGAAGTTCATGAAAAGGTGAGCGGGCAAGGTCTCCAGCTTGAAGTCATCCCGTTGCGGCCGTTGCTTCACTTGTTGCCACATGTCCTGCGAGATGGCATCCAGCAGGCTCATGCCCGGGTCGGCCGCCTGGTCGTACCACCGTTCCACGAACCCCGCGGCATAGTCGGGCAGCGGCACGCAATGGCGCCGCAGCTTCTGGGGCAGCGATTTCAGCAGCAGATGCACCTTTTCCTTGAGCATGCCGGGCACCAGCCATTCGCAGCGCATCGGATCGATGCGGTTTAGTGCGAACAGCGGCACGGTGAGGGTCACCCCGTCACGCAGCGATCCGGGTTCAAAGTGGTAGTCCAGCGCCATTTCGACGCCCTGCCAGTTCACCTTCTTGGGGAAGACGTCGGTCGTGATGCCGGCCGCATCATGCCGCATGAGCTCGTCACGGCTCAGCTCGAGCCCTCTAGCGGCCTCGGGATCGAGACGGCCATACCAGCGCTCAAGAGTCGCCGTCTGGAAAACTTCCTTGGGAATGCGGGCATCGTAAAAGGCGTAGATGAGCGCATCGTCCACCAGGATGTCCGGGCGCCGTGTCTGATGTTCCAGCTTTTCAATGGACTCGATCAGCCGCACATTGTGGCGCAGGAATGGCAGCCGACTATCGATATCGCCGGTCACCAGCGCATCCCGTATGAAAATTTCCCGCGCCTGCACCGGGTCAATGCGGCCGAAATGAACGCGCCGGCCCGCATACACTGGCAGTCCATAGAGCGTGGCGCGTTCGTTGGCCACGACCTGCCCGGCCTTCTTCTCCCACCGCGGATCCGACCAGTTCTTGCGCAGCAGATGCGCGCCTGCGCGCTCCACCCAGCGGGGGTCGATCTTCGCGATACATCGGGCATACAGGCGGGTGGTCTCCACCAGCTCGGCGGCCATGATCCACCGGCCTGCCTTCTTGCCGATGGCCGAGCCTGGGTGGATATGGAAACGGATGTCGCGCGCGCCCTGGTATGCGCCACTCTCTTCCGACTTCA
>JAJUGH010000228.1 GCA_029268265.1 Alcaligenaceae bacterium
ATTACCCGCATCGATGCGCCCGAGCGGCGTGGCTTGCTCCGCCACGAACTCCACATCGGGTTGCGCTTCTTTCAGCAGTTTCTTGAAAGTGGCGACAGCGGACTGGCCATATTCGTAGTTGGGGTAGACGATTGCCCAGCGCTTGCGGTTCATCTTGACCGCCTCGGGTATCAGCATCGCCACCTGCATATAGGTGGAGCTGCGCAGGCGAAACGTGTAACGATTGCCCTGTTCCCATACTATCTTGTCGGTGAGCGGTTCGTTGGCCAGGAAGAAGACCTTGCGGTGCCGCGCGTAATCCGCCACGGCCAAGCCTACATTGGACAGGAAGGTGCCGGTCAGAACGTCGACCCGGTCACGCGTCACCAGCTCTTCGGCCGTGCGGACCGCATCACCCGGATTTGAGTTGTCGTCGCGGATGATGAGTTCCAGCGGGCGCCCGTCTACACCGCCCGCAGCGTTGATCTGCTCGACGGCCAGCTCCATGCCCATTCGGTATGGCCCGAGAAACGCGGGCTGGGTTTTGTAGCTGTTCAGTTCGCCGATCTTGATCGGTTCCTGGGCATGCGCCGCGGCGGACACAGCGGCCAAGGCCAGGAAGAGGTGCCGCATAAGGCGTCGCGCGATCTGCATGGTCGTCCCCATATTTGATTCTTACGGCTGGCTGAAAATTTCGCGGACGGCGTGCAATTTTCGCGGCCGCCGTCACTATAATGAATTTTTATTTTCGGAATTCATTGTAATGGAGCTCCTGCTGGACCCATCCGTATGGGTCGGCCTACTGACCTTGGTCGTCCTCGAAATCGTACTGGGGATCGACAACCTCATCTTCATTGCCATCCTTTCGGAAAAGTTGCCGCCGCACCAGCGGGACAAAGCCCGGGTCATTGGGCTGTCATTGGCACTCGTCATGCGTCTGGCCCTGCTATCGGCCATTTCGTGGATGTTCCGGCTCACCACGCCCCTCTTTTTCGTGGGAGACATGGGTTTCTCCGGGCGGGACCTCATCCTAATCATCGGCGGCTTCTTCCTGGTCTTCAAGGGGACCATGGAAATGCACGAGCGTGTCGAAGGGAAACGTAATGCGGTGCTCCAGTCGCCAGCCTATGCCAGCTTCGGCATCATCGTGACTCAGATCGTGGTGCTGGACGCCGTGTTCTCCCTGGATGCGGTCATCACCGCCGTGGGCATGGTCGAGCATCTGGAAGTCATGATGGCGGCGGTCATCATCGCCATCGGCGTGATGCTCGTGGCCTCGAAGCCGCTGACTCGATTCGTGAACGCCCACCCCACCGTGGTCATCCTGTGTCTGGGGTTCCTGTTGATGATCGGCTTCTCGCTGGTCGCCGAGGGTTTCGGCTTCAAGGTGCCGAAGGGTTACCTCTATGCGGCCATCGGCTTCTCGGTCATTATCGAATCGCTGAATCAGTTGGCCCGCCGCAATCTCGTGCTCATGCGGTCGGACCGTCCCATGCGTGAACGCACGGCCGAAGCGGTCATGCGCATGCTGGGCAAGCGAGGCAGC
This sequence comes from Alcaligenaceae bacterium, assembly GCA_029268265.1. Taxonomy (GTDB): domain Bacteria; phylum Pseudomonadota; class Gammaproteobacteria; order Burkholderiales; family Burkholderiaceae_B; genus Yanghanlia. The sequence goes on from JAJUGH010000228.1 coordinate 1,526, forward strand.
GCCGAGTCGGCGGAGTATGCCGACGAAGCGGCGCAGGCGGCCGATACGGTCCCCTTCGCCGAAGAAGAGCGGCACATGGTGAGCGGCGTGCTGCGGCTCGCCGAGCGCAACGTGCACTCGGTGATGACGCCACGCACCGATATCACCTGGCTGAATCTGGAAGACGACCCGGACACCATCCGCAAGGAAATCAACCGCACCCCTCACGGCTTCTATCCGGTATGCCGCGGCTCCCTGGATGAAATTGTCGGGATTGGTCGGGCCAAGGACCTCATCACGGACATCATTGTTGACGGCCGTGTGAATCAGCAGCGCCTTCGGCCACCCATCATCGTGCACGAGACGGTCCGAATGCTGGACCTGATCAACACCCTGAAGTCCGCTCGTGGCCAGCTGGTGATCGTGATCAACGAATTCGGCACGGTCGAAGGCCTGGTCACGCCGATCGACGTATTCGAGGCCATCGCCGGCGACTTCCCTGACGAAGACGAGACCCCGGACATCATCGTCAAGGCGGAGAACCAGTGGATCGTGGAGGGCGGTACCGACCTGCACCATTTCGAACAGACGCTTGATCTGGAAGAACTCTCGCAGGACACCGACGACTTCAGCACAGTGGCCGGCTTCCTTCTGCAGCAGTTGGGCAAGCTCCCGGAAGTAGGCGAGACCTTCGCCCTGGATCACCGCAACCAAGTGCTGAACTTCCGCATTCTCGAACTCGACGGGCGGCGGATCGCCAAGGTATTCGTAGAGAAAACGTCTGTCGCGGAAGACGCTACTCCGACCGAAGCGGCTTGACGTCACGAATCTAGGCGCAGCACCAAGGCAAGCGCGGGCCGGAAAGGAACGGCCCGCGCTGTGTTATAGTTACGCGCTTGTCGGGGCGTAGCGCAGCCTGGTAGCGCATCTGGTTTGGGACCAGAGGGTCGAAGGTTCGAATCCTTTCGCCCCGACCAATAAATTCAAGGGCCTGCATGATCTCTCATGCAGGCCCTTTGTCTTTGCAGGCTCAGCTACAGATCAAGCACCAGCCGCTCACCTTTTCGCGCCCGCGAGCAACAGGCCATCATTCGCCGATTTTCCTTTCGTTCCGCCGGGCCAAGAATGCTGTCGCGGTGGTCAACGTCACCGGACACCACCGCCACTTCGCACACGCCGCAGAGCCCTTCTTCACAATCGCTCTGCACGTCGACGTTCTTCGCGCGCAGTGTCTCGAGCAGGCTGCGATCGTTCGGCACGGTAAGCGTGAGGCCGGAGTTGCGCAGCTCCACCTCGAACGGCGATTCTTTCGCAGGGTCGAGCTTGGGCTTCTCATTACTGAAATGCTCGATATGCAGCGCGGTTTCGGGCAAGCCCGCGGCCGCCACGGCAGCCTGCAAGGCATCCAGCATGCGCGACGGTCCGCAGGCATAGATTCGCACGTGTGATCCCGCCAGCCTGGCCGTCATTGCGTTGAAGTCGTTGCGCCCACCGTCCTGGCTCAGATAGCAGTGAAGCCGTTCACCATGCAGGTCAATCAGGGGCTCGGCGAAGGCCATCCACTGACGGCTTCGGCAGCTGTAGTGGAACTCGTAATCCAGACCCAGTTCCCGCGCACGGCGCGCCATCGCCATGATGGGCGTGATGCCGATCCCACCCGCCACGAAGACATAGCGGGCGCCGGGATCTTCTTCCATACGGAAATGGTTGCGCGGGCCCCTTACTCGCAAAACGGTACCCGGCTTCGCGTGCTCGTGAATCCAGGCCGAGCCACCACGACTCGCCGGGTCCTTGAGAACGGCGACTTCCCAGGCGCCACGGTCCGCGGGGTCGCCACACAGCGAGTATTGCCGTGCCAGTGTGCCATCACCGCATTCGATGTCGATATGCGCGCCGGGCGTCCATTGCGGCAAGGCTGAACCATGCGGCGACACCAGGCGCAGCAGCAGCGTATTGGCGGCAACCATGCTTGCGCTTTCCACCTGGAGGTTCCGCACCACATGCTTGGCAAGCGGAGCACCGAGGCGCGGCTCGTGCCGATGACGGCGCACCGAGGGATCGCGCCGCTCCGGGTTCTGGGCAGGATCCCATTCCACGATAAGGTTACGCGGGCCACGAAACGCCAGGTTGTGCACATATTCGAACTTCTGCTGCGCCAACCGCATGTGCGGCAGACGCCGAGCCAGCTC
>JAJUGH010000229.1 GCA_029268265.1 Alcaligenaceae bacterium
ATCCCGGCCAACCAGGCGCTCAATGTGCACCCGGAGTTCGAATACGCGCTCGTGCGGCTGGAGTCGCCCCGCGAAACCGGGCCTCTGCTGTTGCTAGCCAAGGACCGCGTCGAGGCCTGCCTGACGGAATGGGGTCTTTCCGGAGAAGTCATCGCCACTGTATCGGGCGAAAAGCTGGCCGGCATGACGTTCCGCCACCCGTTGTCCGAGGCGCATGAAGGCTACCGCCGGGTTTCCCCCATCTACGTGGGAGACTACGTCACGCTGGACTCCGGCACTGGCGTTGTGCATTCCGCGCCTGCGTATGGCGTGGAGGACTTCGTTTCGTGCAAGGCGCACGGCCTGGCCGATGACGACATCATCAACCCCGTGAAGGGGGACGGCCGGTATGCCGACAGTCTGCCGCTTTTCGGTGGCCACACGATCTGGAAGGCCAATCCCATCATCGTGGAGGCGCTGCAAGACGCCGGCACGCTGCTGAAGGTCGAAACGCTCAAGCACAGCTACATGCATTGCTGGCGTCACAAGACGCCGGTGATCTATCGCGCCACCAGCCAATGGTTTGCGGGCATGGATCGCCAGCCGGCCGATGCCGGCCCCACGCTGCGCAAAATGGCGCTGGAGGGCGTGGAAAACACCGCCTTCTACCCTGCCTGGGGTAAGGCGCGGCTGCACGCCATGATTGCCAACCGCCCGGACTGGACCCTATCGCGCCAGCGGCAATGGGGAGTGCCCATGGCGTTCTTCGTGCATAAGGAAACGGGGGAGCTGCATCCCCGCACACCTGAGCTCATGGAGGCCGTGGCCCAACGTATCGAACGCGAAGGCATCGAGGCCTGGCAGTCGCTGGACCCCGTCGAGCTACTCGGCGATGACGCCCAGCACTACGAGAAAAACCGCGACACGCTGGACGTCTGGTTCGATTCCGGCACCACCCACGCGACCGTGCTCGGCGGCCGCGACGGCGGGGTCAAAGGCTCCCACGGTGAGGATCTCGCCTGGCCGGCCGATCTCTACCTGGAAGGCTCGGACCAGCATCGCGGCTGGTTCCATTCGTCGCTGTTGACGGGCTGCATGCTCTACGGCCGGCCGCCCTACAAGGCGCTGCTCACCCATGGCTTCGTCGTGGACGGCCAGGGGCGCAAGATGAGCAAGTCGGTGGGCAATGTAGTGGCGCCGCAAAAGGTATCCGATACCCTGGGCGCGGAAATCCTGCGTCTCTGGACGGCGTCGACTGATTACTCCGGTGAACTGTCGATCTCCGACACCATTCTGGAGCGCGTGGTCGAGAGCTACCGACGGGTGCGGAATACGCTCAAATTCCTGCTGGGCAACGTCAGCGATTTCGATTTCGCAACGCAAGCGGTACCGCTCGAATCCATGTTCGAGATCGACCGTTACGCGGTCGCCATGACGGCGGCAATGCAGTCCGATATCCAGGCATGGTACGAGCGTTATGAATTCCACCCGGCCGTATCGCGGCTGCAGGTGTTCTGCTCGGAAGACCTTGGCGCCTTCTATCTCGACGTGCTGAAGGATCGGCTCTACACCACCGCCACCGACAGCCTGGCCCGTCGTTCGGCACAGACCGCGCTCTGGCACATCACCAACGGTTTGCTCAAGCTGCTGGCCCCCGTTCTGTCGTTCACCGCGGAAGAGGCGTGGAAGCACCTGCATGCCAAGGCGCAGCCGCTGACCATCTTCACCGAGACCTATCACGCCTACCCGGCCGATTCCGAAGCGGCCGCCCTGATCGCCAAATGGTCTCGCATCCGTGAGATCCGCGCCGAAGCCATGCGCCGCATCGAGGAAGTGCGTGCCACGGGCAAGGTCGGCTCGTCGCTCGCCGCCGAAATCGACATTCATGCGGGCGGCCAGGATCTGCAATGGCTGCAATCCCTGGGTGACGATCTACGCTTTGTATTGATCGTATCCCGCGCCACCGTACACGATGCCGGCGGCGAGGCGCTACGTATCGATGTGCAGCCCACGGACAAGCAGAAATGCGAACGCTGCTGGCATCATCGTGCCGATGTGGGTTCCGACGAACAGCATCCCACAATCTGCGGGCGCTGCGCTGAGAACCTGTTCGGTGAAGGCGAACATCGCCACCATGCCTGACGCGTCCAAGCAAGGCGGGCCGGGACGGTCCGCCGGGCGCAGCCTGCTGCTGTGGCTCATTCCCGCGCTGCTCATCATCGCCGTCGACCAGACCACCAAGGTATGGTTCGACACCAACCTGATGTATGGCGAGCGCTGGCGCCTGCTGCCCTTCTTCGACTTCACGCTGGTCTACAACGCGGGGGCCGCATTCAGTTTTCTTGCTGACGGTGAGGGCTGGCAGCGCTGGTTCTTCACCGGTATTGCCGTCGTCGCCTCCGTGGTGATCCTGCGGCTGATGTGGAAGAGCCCGGGCGAACGTTGGTTCTGTGCCGCACTCACCTGCATACTCGGCGGGGCGCTGGGAAATGCCATCGACCGGCTGCTATATGGGCACGTAGTGGATTTTCTGCTGTTCTACTGGCACGATTGGTACTTCCCTGCGTTCAACGTGGCCGATATCGCCATCACGGTTGGCGCCATCCTGCTACTGCTGGACGAAATCCTGCGCTGGCGCCGCGAACGGCACGGCGCCGCATCGTGAGGCCGGACCATGCTAGACCTCGCCAATAAACGCATCGTATTGGGGCTGACCGGCGGCATTGCCTGCTACAAGGTGGCTGAATTCCTGCGTCGCGCCACTGAACAAGGTGCCGCGATTGACGTCGTCATGACCGAAGCCGCCACACAGTTCATCACGCCCGTCACCATGCAGGCCTTGTCAGGCCGCCCGGTCTACATCGACCCTTGGGATGCCCGGGTGCCCAACAACATGGCGCACATCAACCTGACCCGCGGAGCCGACGCAATTCTGATTGCACCGGCCAGTACGGACTTCCTGGCGAAGCTTGCGCATGGGATGGCGAACGATCTGTTGTCCACGCTGTGCGTGGCGCGTGGCGGATGCCCCCTTCTGGTGGCACCGGCCATGAATCGCGAAATGTGGTTGAACCCGGCTACTCAGCGCAACGTGGCGCTGCTGCGCCAGGATGGCGTGCACCTGCTGGGACCGGCTGAAGGCGAACAGGCCTGTGGGGAAGTCGGCGGTGGCCGCATGCTGGAGCCCGATCAGATTCTTGCCGAAGTGGTGGCTTTCTTCCAGCCGAAGCTGCTGGCGGGCCGACACGTGTTGATCACGGCGGGGCCCACCTCCGAACGCATCGACCCCGTACGGGTGATCACGAACCGTAGCTCCGGCAAGACGGGTTACGCCATTGCACGCGCAGCCCATGAAGCCGGGGCTCGGGTAACGCTGGTGAGCGGGCCGGTCTCCCTCACACCGCCCTATGGCGTCAATTGCATCAATGTCGAAAGCGCATCGCAGATGCACGCGGCCGTCATGGCACATGCTGCCGATTCCGACCTGTTCATCTCGGTGGCTGCGGTTGCGGATTGGCGTGTAGCCAACGCGGGTGAGCACAAGCTCAAAAAGACCGACAGCGGCGGCGCGCCCCAGCTGCAGTTCGAGCCCAATCCCGACATCCTTGCAGAAGTCGCCGCCCTGCCCAACGGGCCGTGGTGCGTGGGCTTTGCCGCCGAAACGCAGAATCTGGCGGAGTTCGC
>JAJUGH010000230.1 GCA_029268265.1 Alcaligenaceae bacterium
CACCCGCCAAAGGTGCTGCGGCCTCGATCTTCTGACCTGCGTAAAGTGATCATCTCTCCGCTCCAATTCGTTGATGATTCCACTTTACGCATCCGCAGGCCTGCGATAAACCCGCCCTAGCAAATCACACTGTTCCGATATGCAAACTAATGCCTGAGATTATGAAGACAGAAGTCTCGATATTGAAACGACTAGTGCGAAGTTTGCCTCGGCCGCAACGCTTGCCGGATCGGCTCCAAGTGCCTTCTGATGAATGGGCCAATAACCCTTCAGCCGTCCTTGCCTACACCATCGAGCAGGCGCGCGTGGACGGACCGGCCGAGAGCCCGACCGGCGAGGAAACCGGATCTCCCGGCTTGAAGGAAGTCTTCGTCCGCGCATTGGCCGGACTCGTTCGGGACGCCCTTCGCGAAGAGGGAGGAGATCCGGCCTTTCGGGCCATGGTCTTGCGGCATCAGGATCCGGCCGTACGGGAATTTGCGTCGCTGTCGGCCAGTGCGGAAGCTGACCGCCGCGCGGTGCGCAATGTGGTGAACAAGTTTGCCCACCCCGCCAAACAGCAACGTTGTGCGAACGTGCAGCTGCGCGAAACGATGGCTAAGCTGCATGGCGCGGCCACCAATCAGGACTGGGGATTGCTCGCCGAGACGCCCGCCCGTGCACGGATGCCGTCTGCCCAGACAGTCGCCATTTCCGAGACGCAGGCACTTACAGACACCGACACAGCTACCGAGACGACCGTACAGGACTGGGCCGCAGAACTGCTCGCTCTGGATGCGCTTCAACGCCTGCAACGGCTCCAGGCCTTGGAGACGCACGCATCTGTGCGCCGCTACCGCGATCTGTGGGAATCCCAGGGCCCACGATCCGGAAGCAAAGAAGCCATTGCCGAGGGTGCCGTTTCCCGCCAGCGGGGAGCCGCTGTCGAAGCCGACGCCGCCCGTGCGTTGCGAGCATTGGCGGAGATCCTTAACCGTCACATTGCCGGAAATGGTGACGCATTCGCACCCGGCTCAGGCACTGGCGCCCGGCGTACCGAGGCAGGGCCGTACCGGGTATACACATCGCTGCGAGCGCCCTCCACCTTGCCTAACAGGCCGGATCGAGCCAAGACCGAATGGGACGTTGCCCTGTTGCGCCGCAACTCCGACGATCTTTGGGAAGTTTGCCTCCTGATCGAAGCCAAGTCGTCCGTGGATGCCACCGATACCGACCTGCCCCGCCTGCTGCGCGGCCTGGAGCTTTTTGCCGGCGCCGACACCCAGCCGTTTCATGAGTTCAGGGCGCGGGAAGGCTTCGTACAAATATGCAGCGCTTCCCTTACGGCCCTGGCTGCCGCCGACTCGCAAGAGCTCTTCGATAAAGTGCTGTACTGCTGCCCGGAGGCGGTGCCGGCACCGGCTCGATGGCTGTCCGCGTCCAGCCGGATGCAGCTATTGTCGGCCACCGCCACACTGGATTTCGCGGCGGCGCTGACACATGATCCGCACGCTGACTCCTCTACGCTCGAGCAGGTCTGGGACGATCTGCATACTTCCCCACGGTGGGCGGCCGTACGCGATCAATACCGCGTGCAACGCCAGGCGCGCGACATGATCGTTCACGTCGAAGATCTGGACGCCGCGGTGGCGGGGCTGCGCCTGCTCTGATTTCCACGCCCGGCACACCACGTGCTGCTGCATCCCAGTGCCATGAACCCATACAGATTCGCGTTCCTTTTCACGGGGCGCGCTCGGAAAGGAACGGCCATGATGGATGAACAAATGCATTCAGGTGGGAGAGATTTACACGGTGGCGGTACCGCTTCGTCGTCGGACATACCGCCCACGGCTTTCAAGAATTTCGGGCCCAACGTGGAAGGCAATGAAAGAATGGGCTCCGGCCTGCTGGGCTCGGCCATGGTCTTGTGGGGCCTGCGTCGCCACGGCATCACTGGTGCCTTGGCCGTCGCCGTGGGCGTTGCTCTGCTAGGCCGTGCCGCCAGCGGCTATTGTGCAGTGAAGGACGCGGTTCGCGCCCGCCCGTTTACTCGTGAAGTGGCCCAGGAACATGGATGGGCGTCGGCAACCGTGACCAGCGCAGCCGTCACCATCGGTCGGCCCAAAGAAGAGATCTACAAACTCTGGCGCGACTTTGCCAACCTGCCGCGCTTCATGGAACACGTGGAAGAAATAGCGGTGGTTACCCCTCAGCGCTCACGCTGGACCGTGAAAGCACCCCTGGGCAAAACGGTGAAGTGGACGTCTTACGTCGTGGAAGACGTCGAGAACGAGCGGATTGCGTGGGAAAGCGAAAGCGGCGCCGAGGTGCCGAATTTCGGCTGGGTGGAATTCCGCGATGCCCCGAGCAACCGTGGTACTGAAGTGCGGGCGCTGATTGCCTATCAGCCGCCCTATGGTGAAGCAGGACGACTGCTCAACACGCTCTTCCGGGAAACACCGGCGCATCAGATGCGTGACGACCTTCGACGACTAAAACAAATCATGGAGACCGGCGAAGTCGCCACTTCAGGGATGCGGGAATCCTAAAAGGAGAACACTGTGCGAGCACTGGTTTGGCAAGGGGTCAACCGTCTGGGCGTGGAGCGCGTCGCGGATCCGGCCATTCTCAACCCCAAGGACATCATCGTTCAGGTGGGGCTGTCCTCGGTATGCGGCTCCGACCTGCATTTGATCGGCGGCTACGTGCCGGCCATGAAGCCCGGCGACATTCTGGGACACGAGTTCCTCGGCGAGATCGTGGACACGGGACGCGAAGTCGAGACGCTGAAAAAAGGCGACCGTGTCGTGGTTTCGTCGATCATGGCCTGCGGGCATTGTGAGCACTGCCTGCGTGAAGCGTTTTCGTGCTGCGACAACACCAACCCGAAGCCTCAACTCACCGACCTGGCATATGGATTCGGCTGCGCCGGCATCCTGGGCTACAGCCATGCGTTTGGCGGCTATTCCGGCAGCCATGCCGACTACATCCGGGTGCCCTTCGGCGAAGTGAATGCCTTCAAGATCCCGGATGGCGTAACCGATGAACAAGCGGTCTTTGTATCGGACGCCGTGCCGACCGGATACATGGGGGCAGACTTTGCCTCGATTGAGGAAGGCGACGTGGTGGCCGTATGGGGCTGCGGCGGCGTGGGTCTCATGGCGATACTTTCGGCCTACATCATGGGCGCACAGCGGGTCATCGCCATCGACCGCATCCCCGAGCGGCTGGAAATGGCGGCACGCCACTGCAACGCGGAAGTCATCAACTACGAAGAAGTCGACGTGCATGAAGCCCTGAAGGCCATGACCGGTGGGCGCGGACCCGACCGCTGCATCGAATGCGTAGGCATGGAAGCGCACGGTACCGGCCCGCAGTATTGGTACGACCGAGTCAAGCAGCGAACGATGATGGAGACCGGGCGAGCGGTAGCGCTACGCCAGGCCATTCACTCCTGCCGCAAGGGCGGTGTGGTGTCCGTAATGGGGGTCTTTGGGGGCCTGGTGGACAAATTCCCCATGGGCGCCATCGTGAACAAGGCGCTTACCCTCCGGTCCGGGCAGCAGCAGGGGCAGCGGTACATCCCCCGCCTGTTCGAGCTGATTCAGGAGGGCCGTCTGGACCCTTCGTTCCTGCTCACTCACCGCATGCCGCTGGAGCGGGCACCGCTGGGCTACAACC
>JAJUGH010000231.1 GCA_029268265.1 Alcaligenaceae bacterium
CAGGCGGTTCAGGTTTCCGGTGGCCAGCAAGGCCAGTTGGCTGGCAGCGACCTCCTGTGCGCATGCAAGTACTTCGGCTGCGGTCCCGCCAGTCTCACTACGCTGTCGCAACTGCAACAGCAGGCATTCGGAAAGGGATTGCGCCCCTACTCCCGGGGGGTCGAATGACTGGAGCAGACATAGCGCTGCCTTGAGTTCGTCAGCATCCACATCCAGTTCAGCCGGCAGTATGGTGAGAATCTCGCTGATCGGGGTGGACAGGTAGCCATGGTCATCGAGCTCATCGATCAACAGACCCACAAGTACGCAGTCGCGCTCGCTTGCACGCGTCAATCGCAGTTGCTGGTAGAGATGGTCCTGCAGGCTCAAGGGCACGGGGGATTCGGGGCGTTCCGCGTCATCGTCCTCGCCGCTGCGCCGGCTCGAGGCAAGCGACGTGAGCCACCGGTCCTCCATGCCTTCGTCATGTTCTTGCGCTACCGTCGGCTCTCCATCAATGTCATACTCATCACCGCGCTCAAGCAGAGGATTCTCCTGCAGAGCCTGCTGGACTTCGAGCTCGAGATCCTGCGCCGACAGCTGCAGGAAGCGGATCGACTGCTGCAGCTGCGGAGTCAGCGCAAGCTGCTGCTGTTGACGAAGTTCCAATGACTGACGCGAATGCATTTTCTGGATAGCAACCCAATGAAGAGTGAAAGGCCCCAACCAACCCGAGCCGACGCCGCCCTGCTACGAAATACGGTGTGGAAACTCACCGCGGCCTTGCGAATCTTTACCGTGGCCGTGGTAGCGGTCGCCGCCCTGGTGTGGTGGAGCCTGCTACACAAGATCATCGACTTCGGCCGTGGGCTGGATTACAGCGGCCTGGATGCACTTGGCGCGCAGGTGGCGGCCTTCGTAAGACAATACAACCCGTTTTTCTGGTGGGCGGTAGTCGCGCTCTGCACGCTTATTATTGCCTATATCGTTTTCGGCTTTGTAGGCGGTATGAATCGGCGTGCGCGGAATCGCCGTGTGGATGCGGTCACGGTGCAAAGCCTGGCAGCCCAGCTTTCACCCGCCGCGATCCGTGTGCTGCAGTGGAGCTGGCAGAACCGCCGGGAACCCATCACCGTGGGGGTTTTGCAACGTGCGCGTGATGAACTGCAACACGGCCGGGCCGCTCAGATCCATCTGGCCGAGCAGCATGCGGCGCTGCTCGAGGCCTCCGGCGTGACCCCCGAGAACGATGCACCGTTGCCAAGCCCCTGAATTTATGGTTGACTAACGGTTATGACTTCAGAACGCGCAGCCCATAGTCGCTTTATCGCCGGCCAGCAGGCCGGCGTTGCGCTGCGCGTCGCAGGCCCCTCCCAGGCGGCTTGCTCCTCTCTCCTTCCCCTCTCGCTTCTCCTTCTACTACCGATCGGTTGCCGGGCCTAGCGTCCCGTGGCAGTTCGGCAGCCTCATCCCGGCCACCTCTCGTTCCGACAGCCGTCTGAAGACGGGCTCGGCGACAGCGTCATACCCCGAGATTGAAACAGGTGCATCATGATTACGAATCCCGCTGACAAATACCGTCCGTTCGTCGCCTTCGCGCGCGACTTCTCCGAAAGAACCTGGCCCAGCAAGCGCATCACACAGCCGCCCGTCTGGATGAGCACCGACCTGCGCGATGGCAACCAGTCGTTGATCGAGCCCATGAGCGTAGAGCGCAAGCTCCGCCTGTTCGAGCAGCTCGTGAAGATCGGCTTCAAGGAAATCGAAGTGGGCTTTCCGTCCGCGTCGCAAACCGACTTCGATTTCGTGCGCAAGCTGGTCGATGAAAAGCGGATTCCGGAAGACGTGACCATCATTGTCCTCACGCAGTCGCGTGAAGATTTGATCAGCCGCACCGTGGAATCCTGCGCCGGCGCCCGCACGGCCATGGTCCACCTGTACAACGCCTGCGCACCGGCCTTCCGCAAGATTGTCTTCGGCATGAGCAAGGACGAGGTCAAACAGATCGCCGTGGAAGGTACGCGCCTGGTGAAGAAGTTCACTGCGCAGCATCCGGAAACGAAGTGGCGTTACGAATACTCGCCAGAGGTCTTCAGCACCACCGAGCCGGAGTTCGCGCTGGACGTCTGCCATGCGGTCATGGACGAATGGGGTCCCACGGCTGAAGACAAGATCGTCTTCAACCTGCCGGCCACCATCGAAGCCACGACCCCCAACATGTACGCCGACCAGATCGAGTGGATGCACATCAATCTGCGCAACCGCGATTCTGTGGTGTTGAGCGTGCACCCGCACAACGACCGCGGCACCGCCGTGGCGGCCGCTGAATTGGCGGTGATGGCAGGCGCAGACCGAATCGAGGGCTGTCTGTTCGGCAACGGCGAGCGTACCGGCAACGTCTGCCTGGTCACCCTGGCCCTGAACCTGTACACCCAGGGCGTACATCCCGGCCTGGACTTCTCTGACATCGACGAAGTGCGTCGCTGCGTGGAGTACTGCAACCAACTGCCCGTACACCCCCGCCATCCGTACGCGGGCGACCTGGTATTCACGGCGTTCTCCGGCTCACACCAGGACGCCATCAAGAAGGGCTTTGCCCGCCAGCAGGCCGACGCTCCTTGGGAAGTGCCCTATCTGCCGATTGACCCGGCCGATGTGGGCCGCAGCTACGACGCGGTCATTCGCGTCAACAGCCAGTCAGGCAAGGGCGGCGTGTCCTACCTGCTGGAGCAGGAACATGGCCTGGCGCTGCCCCGCCGCCTGCAGATCGAGTTCAGCCGTGCGATCCAGCGCGTGACCGACGAAACGGGCAGCGAGGTCACCGCGTCCCATGTATACGAGATCTTCGACAAGGAATACCTGCAACAGCACAGCCCCTGGAAGCTGGTCCGCCATCGCATTACCGGCGACGCCAATTCAGGCAGCGGCAAGCAGTTCGAGATCGAAGTCGAGCTGTCGTATAACGGAGAGACCCGCCAGCTTAAGGGGTCCGGAGACGGCGCCATCTCCGCGTTTGTCGATGCGCTCGAACTGCCGGTCAAGGTGATGGACTATCACGAGCACGCCATCGGCACCGGCACCGACACCCGTGCCGCCAGCTACGTGGAACTGCGCATCGGCGATGCACCGACCGGCTTCGGCGTAGGCATCCATGGCGACATCGTGACGGCGTCGTTCCTGGCGATTCTGAGTGCCGTGAACCGGCACGAGAACAACATGGTGGCACCCACCACGCAAGAGGCTGTCACCGCCTGAGGTTGCGTATCCGGGCCTGCCCTGGCGGGCCCGCTCTACTGCGCCAAGCGCCGTCCATTGGACGGCGCTTTTTTATACAGAGCACCGCTACACATATCTGTAACATTGCGTCGCCATACTGTTGCCTTCACTGAAACCAGTCCAGCGCACCAGTCCCCAGAATCGCAATGTCGTCCATCGTTCTTGAAGGAATCACCAGACAATACGGCGCCGGCTCGCCCGCCGTCGACAACATAGACCTCACCATTGAGGCGGGCTCCTTCACCGTTCTGCTGGGCCCGTCGGGCTGCGGCAAATCCACGACGCTCCGGATGATAGCCGGGCTGGAGACGCCCTCCAGCGGCCGCATCCTTATTGACGGACGGGACGTCACGAACCAGCCTCCGCGGAATCGA
>JAJUGH010000232.1 GCA_029268265.1 Alcaligenaceae bacterium
ATAAACGCCGTCCAGGCAGGCGAGATAATCGTCGATGGCGTTTTCCATTGGGGTATCGGCGTTCTTGCCAATGTTCAGGCCCAGGATGCCGCCCTGGCTACGGAACGCGCTTCGTTTCACGTTGGCAATGAAGGCGTCAAGCCCGTGATTGTTGAAGCCAAAGCGGTTGATCAGCGCCCGGGCACGTGGCAGCCTGAATAGCCGTGGTCGTGGATTTCCGGCTTGCGGCCGGGGCGTTACGGTGCCGACCTCAATGAAGCCGAAACCGAGGGCGGCCAAGGCATCAATATGTGTACCATTCTTGTCCAGGCCCGCCGCGAGCCCAATGGGGTTGCGCAGCGTCATGCCCATCAATGTGCTGGGTCTGGCTGGGACCTCGGGAAATAGCTTGCGCGTATGGCGGCAATCGTAGGCCTGCTGCAGGCGACGCAGCGTCTGCTCGTGAGCGACTTCCGCGTCCATCGTGAACAGGGCGGCGCGTGCCAGCGGATAGGCATGAAATAGCAGGGACATGGAGACGATTTATTGTTGTGCAGAAGGCTCGGCCCACTGGCCGTCCTGCAACAGCTGATAAGGGCGGAAGGCCGATTTGTAGGTCATTTTACGGCTTTCCTCGATCCAGTACCCCAGGTAAAGCCAGGGCAGGCGGGCCTGACGGCACTGTTCAAGCTGCCACAATACCGCCCACGTTCCCAGGCTGCCCTGAACCGCCGGATCAAAGAAGGTGTACACAGCGGAAAGACCGTCCGGCAATATGTCCATGACGGACACGATCTGCAATGTGCCTTGCCCGTTCCGGAACTCGACCAGGCGGGTGTCCACGCGGCTGGTCAGCAGAAACTGGCGGTACTGCGTCTGCATATCGTCATCCATGCCGGCGCCGGGGTGGCGGCTCAGCTGGTACCGCTGATAGAGCTGGAAGTGCTCATCATCCCAGCGTAGGCCTGTGATGCGGGCGGATAATGCTTCCTGGCGCTTCCAGATGCGGCGTTGACTGCGCGAAGGCGTGAACTGTTCGGCACTGACCCGTATCGGCAGGCAGGCATGGCAGCGATCGCAGTGTGGCCGATACGTGAACAGGCCACTGCGGCGGAATCCGTCGCGTACCAACTGCCCGTACAGCTCCCCATCAATCAGGTGAGTGGGCGCTGCGACCTGCGAGCGGGCGGCTCGTTCCGGCAAGTAGCTGCAGGGGTATTCCGCGGTCGTGTAGAACTGCAGTGTCTTGACGGGAAGGTCCTTGGGGTCGCTCATTCCGGGGCCTCGATCGATGAAGCGCCTGGCCGTGCCAGGGGACGCAGACGCCCATCATGCAGCAAGCGTCCGGCCTGCCAGGCCGGGGCGGGGCGCTGCAATGCGCCTTTCAGCAAGGACATGAATTCCTGTCGCTCCATCGTGTCTGCGCCCAGGCTGGACAAATGGGCCGTCTCCTGCTGGCAATCGAGATGGGTAATGCCGTGCCGCTCAAGGAATCGCACCAGGTACGCAAGCGCAATCTTGCTGGCGTCTGGTGCATAGGCGAACATCGATTCACCGAAGAAAAAGCCGCCCAGACAGACGCCATAGAGCCCGCCAGCGAGCTCTCCATCTATCCATGTCTCCACGCTGTGGACCTGACCGGCCTCGTGCCACTGCCCGTATGCCCGCACGATACTCGAGGAAATCCACGTTCCGGCCTGATTGCTGCGCGGCCCCGCACAGGCGCGGATGACATGATGGAAGGCCAGATCGGTCGTCACCATTACGCGCTCATCGCCGGTGTCTTCCAGCCTTTCCATCTGCCTGAGTTTTTTCCGCAGTGATCGCGAGATGCGGAAGTCGCGGCACGCGAGCACCATGCGCGGGTTCGGGCTCCACCACAGCACCGGATCGCCGGGGTTGAACCACGGGAAAATACCCTTTGAATAGGCTTCCTGCAGCCGCTCAACCGAGAGATCACCCCCTGCGGCAAGCAAGCCTTCCGGCATGGCCGAGTCAGGGTCGGGCAACGGGGTGTCAGGTTCCAGCCAGATCAGACCAGTCACTTTCGTGCCTACTTTGCATCAGGATCGGGCAGGTCGTAGTGATGGATGGGGAAAACGCCGGTACGCGCGTCTTCGACATAATGACGCAGTGTGGAGCTCACCGTCCGGAACGACAGCTCATTCCACGGGATGTCTTCCAGGGGGAAGAAGGCGGCTTCCAGGCTCTCCGGCCCCGGATAAAGCGCGGGGCTCGTCACCTTCGCCAGATAGAAGAAGTGGACCTGCTCGGCCTGGGGTACGTCGATGATCGTGTACAGGTTGCCCAATTCGATCTGGGCTCCGGCTTCTTCCTGCGTCTCGCGCATGGCGCCCTGTGCAGTGGTTTCCCCCAACTCCATAAAGCCCGCCGGTAGCGTCCATTTGCCATAGCGGGGCTCGATGGCGCGGCGGCAAAGCAGTACCCGATCTTCATAGATGGGAACCACGCCCACGACGTTGCGGGGGTTCTGGTAGTGAACCGCCCCGCACTGTTCGCAGACGTCGCGCATGCGGTTGTCTTCGGGTGGCACGCGCCGAGTCAATGAAGTGCCACAGACGGAGCAGAACTTCTGCGCCCGGGGCGCGGGAAAATAGAAAGTCGGCGCTTGCGAGGTCATGAGGAAATTCTAACGAAAACCGGCGACTTCAGGGCGGCGGCTTCAGGGCGAAGCCTGCGGCTGCGGCAAGCGCCGGAATCCCAATGTCGTCTCGATCGAGTCGTGCGTACAGGGCTGCAGCGGCACGGCATGCGGCCCGAAACCGGCGATCTTGGCAGAACGCAGGTACACGGTCTGGCCCGATTCGATGCATTGCGTGATGATTTCGGCGGAGTCAGGAAAGCCGGAATCGCCGGAGTTGGAGGCTCCCGCGTCTGCCGATTCCCCTTCTGTTTTCTCATTGATGCTCTCGGCCATGACGGCATCGAGCAACGCCGGCAGGTCACGGCCGGCCAGTAGGCCAGCGCCTCGATCGGTGTCGAGATACAGGCGTCCGTTTTCGTCCACGTAGCAGGCAGTCACCGAGCCCACATCCAGCCCCGTATGGGTACGGAGCTTTGTGGCCGTGGAGGCAGGGTCGGAGGCCAGGTGCAGCACGAACGGCGCGGCATCCAGACGCACGTACACGCGCTGTGGGCCGTTCTGAAAATACCACTGGCCGTCTGAATCCGCCGCGTAGTTCCGATCAATGAAAGCCGTAATCTGTGGGCTCGTGATGGGTTCGCCTGGGGCGGTAAGGTGCTCCAGCGCGTTACCCAACGGATGTAGCCGCCATTGGCCGGCTTCGGTCAAGGAGAGCCAGCCGTGCACGGCCGGGACGTCCGGCCAGCGCGCCATTGATGCGATGACTTGTGGGTCCATGGTTGCCGTCCGCTCAAAGTGTTCAGGAAATGATAGCACCGGGGCGCGCCGCTGCACCGTTCGCGACGTGCGAGTGTCACGCCTGGAGCGAAAGGTTCATTTCGAAGGAGCTTGCTTCATTCCGGGATGGCCAGTTTCATGCCCTCGTGGGAGGCCTTGAAGCCGAGTGACTCGTAGAACCGGCGCGCGTCCGGCCGCTGCTTGTCCGTGGTGAGTTGAACGAGACCGCAGCCGGCTTCCTGGGCTAGCGTG
>JAJUGH010000233.1 GCA_029268265.1 Alcaligenaceae bacterium
AACGGCGATGTGCCCCAGGCGGTGCTGGACGCCTATGTGGGCACGCACATGCTGCGCGCAGAGCCCGATGCGTTGGCTGGCTTCCTCGCCGCCGACCACAGGGGCCCGGAAGCGACGGAAGCGCTGCGCGGCCACATGTGGATCATCGACCCGCTGGGCAATCTGATGATGGAATTTCCGCCAAACGCCGACCCCATCGAGGTCCGCGACGACATCATCAAGCTGCTCAAGAACTCGCGAATAGGCTGACGGAACGGTGCCGATGCCCAAGATCCAACAACGCTATCGGAAACTGGTTTTCCTCACGTGGTTTCTCACGCTGGACCTGATCATGTTCGGCGCTTTCGTGCGTCTGACCGATTCCGGCCTTGGGTGCCCGGACTGGCCGGGCTGCTATGGCCAGCTGAGCCCGGTGGGCGCCGCTACACATATCCGTGAAGCCTTCGAAGCCATGCCGCACGGGCCCGTGAGCTTCTCCAAGGCCTGGATCGAAATGATCCACCGCTATGTGGGCGCCATACTCGGGATGCTCATCATCGGCATCTCATGGATGGCATGGCGCCACCGCAAGGTGCTCGGCCACACGCCCGCGCTGGCTATCGCAACGCTGGTGGCGGTGTGCCTGCAAGGCGCCTTTGGCGCCTGGACGGTCACGATGAAGCTGATGCCGCTGATCGTGACGGCGCACCTTCTGGGTGGAATGACGCTGCTCGCCATGATGACCTGGCTGGCCGCGCGCGAGAAACGCCACCCGGCTCTCGCCGCGAGCGAGTTTCGCTTGCGCCCATGGGCGGTGGCGGCGCTGCTGATCCTGTTTGTGCAGATCGCCCTGGGCGGCTGGGTCAGCACCAACTATGCGGCGCTGGCCTGCATGGATTTCCCGACCTGTCATGGCAGCTGGGTCCCGCACATGGACCTGGCCAGCGGCTTTTCTCTGGTGCGAGGCCTGGGCGAGCTGCCCTCCGGCGAAGTCATTTCCCAGGCCGCCCTTACCGGCATCCACTGGGTGCACCGCAATTTCGCCGTGCTGGTGTTCGCCCTGGTGGGCACACTGGCCTGGCGCCTGCGCCACTCGCCCGGCCTTGGCGGCCCGGCGCGGCTCATCCTAGGGCTGCTGGTGGCTCAGCTCTTCACCGGCCTGACTACGATTTTCTTTGAATGGCCGCTCGCGGTCGCCGTCCTGCATAACGGCGGCGCCGCCGGTCTGGTCATCGCGTGCACCACCCTGTGCGCACGCCTGTACCAAGTTTCCACGCAAGGAGTACCCCATGACGACACTGAGCCTGCAATCGCAAAGCTTGCTGCGGCAGTATCTCGTTCTGACGAAGCCGCGAGTGACCCAGCTGGCCGTGTTCTGTGCCGTGATCGGCATGTTCCTGGCCAGTCCGGGGCTGCCTGACGCCGGCCGGGTCGTCGCCGCTACGGCGGGAATCTGGCTGCTGGCGGCCGCCGCCTTTGCCGTCAATTGCCTCATCGAACGTGAGCTGGACGCACGCATGCTCCGCACCTCGCGCCGCGCAACGGCCCGGGGCACCATCACGCCGATCCAGGTACTGACTTTTTCGGGGCTGCTGGGTTCGGCCGGCATGCTGGTGCTCTACCATTGGGTGAACCCGCTGACCATGTGGCTGACGTTTGCCACCTTTGTGGGTTACGCCATCATCTACACCATGATTCTCAAGCCCCGCACGCCGCAGAACAACGTGATCGGGGGACTCTCCGGCGCGATGCCGCCGGCACTGGGCTGGGCTGCGGTGGCGGATGCCGTGCCGGCCGGGGCATGGTTGCTCGTTCTGATCATCTTCATCTGGACGCCGCCCCATTTCTGGGCACTGGCTCTCTACCGCAACAACGACTACCAGCGCGCGGGCCTGCCCATGCTGCCCGTCACGCACGGTCAGCGATTCACGCGGCTGCACATTCTGCTCTACAGCGTAGCGCTGTTCGCCGCCAGCATCCTGCCTTTCATTGTTCGTATGAGCGGCCCGCTGTACCTGCTTGCCGCCATGGTGCTTAGCGGGATATTCGTGTGGCGCGCCTGGCAGCTTTACCGCGAATATTCAGACGAGCGTTCGCGCGGCCTGTTCCGTTATTCCATCGCATATCTGGCCCTGCTGTTCGGCGCCCTGCTGGTGGACCACTGGATCGCGCTGATATAAAAAACGGGGCACACCAGGTGTGCCCCGCAAAAACATCCGCTTCGATAGGGAGGGGAAGAGGAGAAACTGAAGCGGACGATGACGCTGCTATCAATGGATTAGTCATCGCCCGTCCGCTACAGTTCAATCCCGGCCCGACAGAGTTGTAACGGAGTGAAAGCCGAGCGCAGCTCGCGATTAGTTCTGCAGTGCGACGCGGAGCTTCTTCAAAGCCGCCGCTTCAATCTGGCGCACGCGCTCGGCCGAAATCCCATATTCCCCGGCCAATTCAGTGAGGGTCATGCCGCCGTCGTCCTGCAGCCAGCGAGCCTGCACAATATGGCGCGAACGCGGGTCCAGCGTTTCAAGCGCGCGGGCAAGGCCCTGCCCCTGCAACTCTTCGCGTGCGCGGCGTTCGAGCACTTGCGTGGGTTCCTGCCGGCCCTCATCGGACAGGTAGGAAATGGGTGCGAAGGCTTCTTCGTCTTCCGCCGGCGCTTCGAGAGCGAGTTCGCGGCCGGTCATGCGCACTTCCATCTCGCTGACGTCTTCGGGCCGCACGTTCAGCTCACGTGCAATATCGTTGACCTGATCGGTATCCAACGCGTGACCGTCCGGGCGCATGCGGCGCAGGTTGAAGAACAGTTTGCGCTGCGCCTTCGTGGTCGCCACCTTGACGAGCCGCCAGTTGCGGATGATGTACTCGTGGATCTCCGCCTTGATCCAGTGCACGGCGAAGGACACGAGGCGCACGCCACGGGCCGGATCAAAGCGCTTGACCGCCTTCATGAGGCCGACGTTGCCTTCCTGGATGAGATCGGCGTGAGGCAGGCCGTAACCGAGATACTGGCGCGAAATCGATACCACCAGGCGCAGGTGAGACATCACCAGTTGCCGGGCCGCTTGGAGATCTGCGTTGTCCCGCAAGCGCTGCCCGAGCGAGGCTTCCTCTTCCGCGGTGAGCATGGGAATACGATTGACGGCGCTGATGTAGGCCTCGATCGTGCCAAGGGCACCGGGGTTGGAAATGGCAACCGCGAGATTGTTCTGCGGAGCCAACGTCAGGGCTTGAGCATTGTGGGTCATCGGATGGCAGTTCCTCTCAAAGTGTCTGTATCTCCTGATATTAGCACTCCAACACACGGAGTGCTAATGGTAGTTTGACGAAGAAAAGCGGGCGAAGTTCCGCCGAAATTCGCCCGCCCTTCCCATCGGCCAAGCGCCTACGCCCTGAGCCGCTCGGCGTGGAATTCGAGGTGGTCGCCCATGAATGTGCTGATGAAGTAGTAGCCGTGGTCGTAGCCTTCGTGCCGGCGCAACGTGAGCGGCTGGCCGGCTTTTTCGCAGGCTTGTTCGAAGGCTTCCGGGTTGAGCTGCTTTTCCAGGAAATTGTCCGCCAGGCCCTGGTCGACCAGGATGCCTTCCGGAAACGG
>JAJUGH010000234.1 GCA_029268265.1 Alcaligenaceae bacterium
AGGCGTCTGCTTGCCGACTTCCGAGAAGATCTTGGCGCGGGTGTATTTCGTGATGTCGTGGGTAACCGTGAATGTGCCATAGGCACCGGAGCCCTTGGCGTGCATGCGGCGCTCGGGAATGACTTCGCGATCGAAGTGCGCAAGCTTTTCAATGAGCCACACATCTTGCAGGAGCAGGGGGCCGCGCGGGCCGGCGGACATGGAGTTCTGGTTGTCTACGACGGGTGCACCAGCAGCGGTGGTGAGTCTTTTCATTGAATGCTCCTAACGAGAGTGGGGATTTGTTAGAAGGATTCTATGTCCCGTAGGGCAATATGTGAAATTAATTGTTATTAATTCCGCGATAGGGAATTGCTAAATGGTGAGCCGGCCTCGGCAGTTCGCGGATGAGTAAGCGGTGTGCGTGCAGTGCTTGCGCAGGAGGCCCGCACCCATATGGTCACACGCCCAATAGACTGTGAAGTCGCTCGCGCTGCGCCAAGTATTGCTCAGAGGTACCCATCCATGCCACTCGACCTTTTTCCATAATGTAGTGCCGATCCGCAAGCGGCAGCATGGATGCCAGGTTCTTGTCGATGCACAGGATGGCCAGGCCGGTACGTTTCAGCTGCTCGAGCGCCTGCCAGATGTCTCGCCGTACCAGCGGAGCAAGGCCCTCGGTGGCCTCATCCAGAATCAATAGGCGCGGGTTTGTCATGAGCGCACGGCCGACGGCCAGCATCTGTTGTTCACCGCCCGACAGCCGCGTGCCGGGATTCCCCCGCCGCTCGCGCAAGCGTGGAAACAGTTCGTACACCCGCTCCAGCGTCCAGGGCGCGCGGTGACTATTCCCGGATTCCGTGCCTTGTTGCTGGCCATGGCGCGCCGTAGCGACAAGGTTTTCTTCGACACTCAGATTCGGGAATATCTGGCGGCCTTCCGGCACCAGACCGATGCCGGCGCGTGCTATCCGGTAGCTCGGGCTGCGAGTGACATCGCTGTCATCCAGGCGGATGCTGCCTGACTGCGTTTTGAGCAAACCCATGATGCATTTGATCGTGGTGCTCTTGCCCATACCGTTACGGCCCAGCAGCGTAACGAATTCGCCTTCGCCTACCTGGAGGGTCAGACCATGCAATACCCGGCTGTGACCATAGCCGGCGCACAGGTCCGCCACCTGGAGCAATACCTTGCTCATTCTTCTTCTCCCAGGTAGGCCTTGCGCACTTCGGGATCGTTGCGTATTTCTGCAGGCGTTCCGGTGGCGATACAGCGGCCGTAGACCAGCACGCTCACGTCGTCCGCCAGGCTGAAGACCGCTTCCATGTCGTGCTCCACCAGCAATACGGCGTAGCGCTCGCGCAGTCGCGACAAGACCTGGGTCATCTCGCGCGATTCGGACTGGCTCATGCCGGCCATCGGCTCATCCAGCAGCAGGATGCGCGGCTCGCCGGCCAGCACCATGGCCAGTTCCAGTTGCCGTTGCTGCCCGTGGGCGAGCTCTCCGGCAGGCGTGTCGGCCGCTTGCACCAGCCCGGCTTCTGCGAGGGCGGCCATGGCGGGATCGCGCAACGTGGCCTGCCCGGTAACAGGCTTCCAGAAGCGAAAGCTGTGTCCTTGCCTAGCTTGCACGGAGAGCATGACGTTTTCGATTGCCGTGAATTCCGGAAGCACGGACGTCAGCTGGTAAGAACGCATCAGGCCTTCCAGGCTGCGGGCGTGCACCGGCAGGCGGGTGATATCTTTTCCATCGAGCAGGATCTCGCCGGCATCCGGAGCAAGCTCGCCTGAAAGCTGAGCGATGAGCGTTGATTTGCCGGCGCCGTTCGGCCCGATGAGCGCATGGATGCGGCCTGTCTCGAGATCCAGGTTCACGTCGTCCGTGGCCAGCAGGCCGCCGAATCGTTTGACCAGTTTGCGGGCGGAAAGCGTTGCCATGGTGCGAGGCCTCCTATCGCCCGCGGCCGGCCAGAAGGCCGGCGATGCCGCGCCGGCTTGCCACGGCAACCGCCACGATCGCCGGCCCGAAGAGGATCATCCAGTGTTCCGTGACGGCTTTCAGGACTTCTTCCGTGATCAGCATGGCAGCCGCACCGTAGAGCGGCCCCATGATGGAGGCCATGCCGCCCAACACCACCATCACGATCAGCTCGCCTGACATCGCCCATGACATGTACGACGGGGCGGCGAACTGGGTGAGATTGGCATACAGCACGCCGGCCACTCCGCACAGCATGGCCGAGACGACATAGGCGGCCAGGCGGTAGCGGAAGGTGGGGAATCCCAGGGCATGCATCCGCCGGTCATTGATCCGGCTGCCGCGTAGAACCATGCCGAAGCGCGACACAACCAGGCGCCGCGTGGCGTAAAGCGCGCCGAATAACAAGACGGCGGACACCACGTAGAGCGAGATCGGATCGGTCAGGCTGATGCCACCGACACGGCTGCCGGCTGCCAGACGGAGCCCATCATCGCCGCCATAGGGGCTCAGGCTTACGAAGACGAAGTAAAACATCTGCGCAAAGGCGAGCGTGATCATGATGAAGGCGATGCCTTGTGTACGCAGCGCAATGGCACCGGTCACCAGCCCCACCAGCCCGCAGGCAATGATGGCGAGCAGCATGTGGATCAGTCCGTTATCCACTCCATGAAAGGCGGGGATGGCGGCACTGTAGACGCCGAGCCCCAGAAACAGCGCATGGCCAAAGCTCACCATGCCGCCGTAACCCAACACCAGGTTCAACGCAGCCGCGGCGATAGCCAGGATCACGATGCGGGTGAGCAGCGCCAGCATGAAGGCGTTGCCAATCACCATGGCGTGCAAGGGGAGCAAGACGAACGCGGCGATCACCAATAAAGGGACCCATTGGCGCCATGAACGCAAGGTGCCGTCGGCAGGGGAAATACGGGGTGTAGCGGACATGGGATCAGGCCCTTTGAACCGGAAAAAGGCCTTGCGGCCGCAGCGCAAGCACCACAGCCATGAGGATGTAGATCATCATCGAAGCGATGGCGGGGCCGGAGATATCCGCGCTGCTGCGCTCCATGAGGTTGCGCACCAGCGCCGGCTGAAGGGTCCGCCCCAAGGTATCGACTACTCCCACGATCAGCGAGGCCAGGAAGGCGCCCCGGATGGAGCCGATTCCACCGATGACGATGACGACCATGGTGAGGATCAGGATGGGTTCGCCCATGCCAACCTGGACCGACATGATGGGCCCGGCAAGTAGGCCAGCCACGCCGGCGAGCACGGCACCCAAGCCGAACAGCACCGCATTCAGCAGGCGGATGTTCACACCCAGTGCACCCACCATGTCGCGGTGCGTGGCGCCGGCACGCAGCAGCATGCCCAGGCGCGTATGGTGAACCAGTAGATAGCAGCCCAGCGCCACGAGCAAGCCTGAGGCGATGATAAGCAGGCGATAAGCGGGGTAACGGATGCCCAGGAACTGGACGGCGCCGCCCAGCGCCTCGGGTACCTCCATGTACACGGGCGACGGCCCCCAGATCATGCGCGCCGCTTCGTTGAAAAAG
>JAJUGH010000235.1 GCA_029268265.1 Alcaligenaceae bacterium
CGCTTGGTCGGCGTCATCATGGGAACCAACGCGTCCCATCACGATTCTTGTCGGGTTTGCTCCCGGCGGCTCCGCAGATCAGATCGCCCGGCAGCTGTCCTTCGCGGCCCGCGGCGTTTTACCGCAACCGGTGGTCGTGGTGAATCGTGCTGGCGCCGCCGGTACATTGGCGGCACAGGCGCTGGCAGATGCGGAACCAGACGGCTATACCCTCTTCATTGGAGGTGGAAGCGAAACGACGTCGGTGGGCCACTTCAAGAAACTCAATTACGATCCGCGAACCTCTTTCACGCCTGTCATCAAAGTCTCACGCGCGCCGAGCGTACTTGCCGTGCGGGCGGATTCTCCGTTCAAGGATATGTCGGCTTTTATGGACGACGCGCGCAAGCAGCCTGAACGCCTTTCGTATGGCTCAACGGGAGAGGGCGGCATATTCCATGCGACCGCCACGGTGTTCGAAAAGGAGTCCGGCATCAAGCTGCTACACGTCCCATATAAAGGTGCCGCCGATTCCATGAACGCACTCGTCGCCGGGGATATTGACAGTGCATTTGGTGCTTATGAAGAGATGAAGGGGCTCGTGGACGCCGGGCGCGTGCGCCCTTTGGCACTGTTCTCGAAGACCCGCCTGCCGGCGTTACCCGACGTCCCGACGATGACCGAGCTTGGCGTGCCGGTGGCCGTAGACAACATGAAGGGGCTGATGGGGCCGGCCGGGATGCCGGAAGACATCGTGGCCTACCTGCATGATGCTTTCCGTCAGGCGATGCAGACGCAAGGGTGGAAAGACTGGGTGAAGAAATCGGGGCTCACGGAAGATTATGCTGACGGCGCCACGTTCCAGAAGGAAGTGGTCCAAGCTTACGAACTGATTGGCAAGGCGGTTGAAAAATGAGTTGGAACAAAGCTGATGCGCAGGTTGGGGTGATTGGTTTGGGCTCCATGGGTGCGGGTATCGCCCGGTGCCTCTTGCGTGGTGGCTGGAATGTGCACATTTATGCTCGCAAGCCCGAGGTCGCGGCAGCCTTCGCTGAGGCAGGCGCCAAGGGGCATACCTCGCCCGAGTCCTTGGGGCGTGCCTGTGATGTGGTCGTGCTCAGCCTACCCGACGCTGCCGCCGTGGAGTCCGTGCTTTTCGGGCCGAGTGCACTGACGGAAGGAATGAAATCAGGCGGCTGTGTCATCGACACAAGCACCATCGCAGCAAATTCGGCGCAGGAATTTGCCGAGCGGCTGGCGACGCATCAAATCCGTTTCCTCGACGCGCCGGTGAGCGGCGGCCAGGCGGGTGCCGAAGCCGGTACCCTTGCGGCTATGGTGGGCGGACTTGCAGAGGATGTGGACGCCTGCCGCGACCTGCTCGCGGCGTTTTGCAAGACGCTGACTCATGTCGGCGCGGTAGGCGCCGGCCAGACCGTGAAGGCATGTAATCAGGTCGCGGTCGCGGGCGCCATGCTCGGGCTGGCGGACGCCCTCGCTCTCGCACGAGCGCAGGGTGTCGATCCCACCATCATGCGAGAAGTGCTGCTGCAAGGGTCCGCGCGCAGCTTCCCGATGGAGAAGCATGCACCGCGCATCATTGAACAGAGCTTCGATCCGGGCTTTCGCGCACACCTCATGAGGAAGGATCTCAGGCTGGCTCTGGAAACGGCCAACGCTTCCGGCGCAGCTCTGGCGGGCGCCCCGGTAGTGGAGGCATTGCTCGATCAAATGTGTGAGCACGGGCGTGGCGACTGGGACTGGTGCGGCGTGGCGATGGAAGTTGGAAAAACGGCAGGACGGGATTCGTGAGCCAGATTGTCGGTGTGCAGGTCGTTGAGCAGGCTGACGCTCGCCCCCCGTTGGCTGCCCGGTTTCGCCGGGTGCTGAGCCTTGACGACTTCCAGGAAGCGGCACGGAAGCATCTGCCCAGCCAGATATATAGCTATGTCGCCGATGCAGCGGAAACGGGGAGTTCGTTTCGGAGCAACCGCGCGGCTTTCGAAGAATATGAGCTGGTACCCCGTGTGATGGTCGACATAATGCGACGGTCCACGGCCATCACGCTGTTCGGCCGCACGTGGGCGGCGCCGTTCGGCATTGCACCTATGGGGCTGCAGGCCTTGACCGCGTATCGGGGCGATCTTCAGATGGCTCGTGCCGCAAGGCGTGAGAATATTCCCATGGTCGTTAGCGGCTCATCTCTGATTGCCCTTGAAGAGGTGGCAAAAGAGAATCCGGACGCCTGGTTCCAAGCCTACCTGTCAGGAAGTGACGACTCGATTCTCGCGATGCTGGAGCGGGTACGTTCGGCAGGTTACAGGACCTTGGTGATTACGGCGGATACGGCGGTGGGCGCGAATCGCGAAAACAACGTTCGCGCCGGCTTCACGATACCGGTGCGTCCTACGCCGGCCCTGGCTTGGCAAGGGCTCACGCATCCCAGATGGCTGATCAACACTTTCTTGCGGACACTGATTCGTCATGGCTTACCGCATTTCGAGAACAGTTACGTCACGCGAGGCGCGCCGATTCTGTCAGCTAACGTGGAGCGTTCACTTGGTGATCGCGGGCACTTGAGTTGGCGACATGTCCGTATGGTCCGGGAACACTGGAGCGGGCATATCGTGATGAAAGGGGTTCTGGATCCCCGCGATGTCGGTCTCGCAATTGACGCGGGCGTCGACGGAATCATTCTTTCAAACCATGGAGGTCGCCAGCTCGACACGGCGATTGCGCCCATGCGGGTACTGCCGGAAGCCGTTGCGTTGGCGGGCGGAATCCCGATCATGCTGGATAGTGGGGTGCGCAGAGGCTCCGACGTCTTGAAGGCGCTCGCCCTGGGAGCAAGTTTCGTATTCGTGGGTCGGCCGTTTTCCTTTGCTGCCGCGGTCGCGGGTGAAGCGGGCGTGCTGCATGGAATCGAACTCCTGAAAGCAGAGATTTCGCGCAATATGGCGCTGATGGGTGTCACCCAACTGACGGAGCTGGATTCCGACTCCGTCCGTCTGGTTTGTCGTTGACTACTGCTCGTCAAATATCGAGTACGATTTTGCCGAAATGCGCGCCGCTCTCCTGATGGCGGAACGCGTCAACGATGTCGTCCAGCGTAAAGTGTCGGTCGATGATCGGCCGCAGGCCCGAGGCGTTGATGGCGCGGACCATGTCCTGTTGCTGGCGGCGGCTCCCCACCAGCAATGCCTGCAGACGCAGCTGTTTGCCCAACGCAATCGCCAGCGGCAGACGGCTCTCGATGCCGCTCAGCACGCCTATCAGCGCTATGTGTCCACCGACACCGGTAGCCAGCATTGATTGCTCGAGCGTGTCGGGGCCGCCGACGTCCAGCACGTGGTCCACGCCTCGGCCGTCAGTCATTTCCATCGCCACCTTGCCCCAGTCCGGTGTCTGACGGTAATTGATGACTTCGTCCGCTCCGAGCGCTTTCAGCCGGCTCAGCTTGTCATCGTTCGACGATGTCGCGATGACGCGGGCGCCGGCCAGCTTGGCAAACTGCA
>JAJUGH010000236.1 GCA_029268265.1 Alcaligenaceae bacterium
GCGTGCCGTACGAACCGGGAGCGGCCGGGGTAGTCTGATAACCACCGCTCGGCGCTGCCGGAGCGGCCGGGGCGTAAGTGCCGCCGGTGGAAGGCTGGGTGTAGGTACCGCTGGGAGCCGGCTGGCTGTAGGTGCTTCCCGCTGCGGGCTGCGAACCATAGCCTTGTGCAGGGGCGGTCTGGCCGGTGTAGCTGCCGCTTGCCGGCTGTCCATAGGTGCCGGTCGTGGTATCCGCAGGCACGGTGATGGTCATTTCACGAATGACGCCGCCGCCACTGACGCTGCCATGTTGCACGGCGCCGCTGTCAGTCATCAGACGTTCACAGTCCGCACGTTGGGCGGTGGGCAGGCGCTGGCATCGGGCCGTGGCGTTTGCCGACGGGTCGGCGGCACCGGTCACCAGGCGATTGCGTCGCGCTTCCTGCAGCGCCGCGCCGGCCTCTCGGCGGCAGGTACGCTTGCGTTCGGGATCCGTGAGGGTCTCGCAGCGTTGGATATCTTCTTTGTAGCGAGCTTGCAGGTCAGTAGACGACGTGCCTTGGGCGTAGACACCCAGGGGCAGCAGCCCGGCCGTCGCGATAATTACTGCCATGCGAGTGGGACGCAGAGTCCTTTTCATTGCCTTCATGGAACCTCCAGTAGTTAGACGGTTACATACGCAGTATATATACGTGTTAACCCTGAGAGTGCAAGCTAATGTTTCGTCAGCGTTCCTGAGTTTCTACGCTGCGCCGCAACTCCCGTTTGATGGCGGCACGCATCAACAGCATGGCCGTCACCGGTGAAGTGATGATCAGGAAGAAACTCACCAGCAAGGAGTGCGCCACGAGGCGATGCTCAACGAAAGAGGCGGCGATCAATATCGACACCACAAGACAGAAAGCCGAAAGTGTGTTGGCCAGCGTGGGTGCGTGAATACGGCTGTAAAAGTGGTTTAGCCGTATCAGGCCCAGTGAACCGGTAAGGGCAAAGAAACCGGCAACAATCAGCAGCAGCGAGATGATGAGGGTGGCCCAGGCGGGCAGCTCTGCGCTCATGGTTCAATTACCTCGCCGCGAAGCAGGAACTTGGCCATGGCCACGGAACCCACAAAACCGAAGATGCAGATGAGCAAGCCAATGTCGAAATACAGCGGCGAGTTGAAACGCAAGCCCAGCGTCAGCAGAATCAGCATGCCGTTGATGTACATGGCATCCAGCGCCAGCACACGGTCGGCCATTGATGGTCCCGCCGTCATGCGGTAAACGGCCAGACACATGCCGACCACGAAGCAGACCAGCGCAAAACTGGTGGCGAAGTTGAAAATCTGTGTCATTCGAATATCTCCTTCAACGGACGCTCATAGTCGTATTGGATCTTGTGTATCCAGTACGCTTCGTCCTGGAGGTCCAGCACGTGCAGGGTGAGAAGGCCTTCTTCCTCGGCATATTCTGACCAGACCGTGCCGGGGGTGTAGGTGACGATGCACGACAGTACCGCCAGACCGTGCGGGTCTTTCATCTCGATGGGGATTTTGATGAATCCGGGTGAAATGTCCGCGCGTCGGCCCATCCAGATGATGCGTGCTACCGCCAGATTGGAATTGAAGATATCGACGGCTACCCGCCATAACAGCTTGAGGGCCACCTTCGGCCGGCGCGGCCGGGCGCGCACGGGGCGTAGCGCCGAAGATGCCCATCCGAAGAACAGTGCCAACGCGCCGCCCAGAATGATGTTGCCCAGCGACAGGCTGTCATTCAACAATAACCACAGGCCCAGCAGCATGGTGGGCAGGTAAAGCCAGCTCATGAGGCGTTTCATGGCAGCGCCTCCATGGGAGAGACGATCCGGCCGGGATTCTGGGTCAGAACGGCGTTGATGTAGGCGCTGGGTACACCAAGATAGCTGGCGGTTTCGTCCAGGTAGTTCATGACCGGGCCCGCCCAGATGGTGAGCCCGATACACGCGAAGATCAGCAGACTCACCGGCCCCGCTTCACTGATGCGCAGGCGTGGCGTGATGGTTTCTTCGACGCTCCAGAATAGCCGGATGCCGGTACGGCCCAGTGCGATCAGGCAGGCAAGGGTGGACATCAGTACGGAACCGATCAACACCCAGGTGCCCACACCCGGTGCAACAGGCGCAGTCGTGAGCGCCGCTGACAACAGCGAGAATTTCGCCACGAATCCGGACATGGGTGGCAGACCGGCGATCAGCAGCGCGCAGGCCACGAACGAAAGCCCCAGGAACGCCATCGCAGCCGGAATGGCAACGCCCACGACATCGTCTGTGTCTGGCGTTTCAGGGTCTTCAAGGTCGAAGGCTTCCAGACTGACCGCCAACAGGTCGGCCCCGAATGTCTGGGTGCGCTCGACCATTTCCAGCAGCAGGAAAAAGGCGCCCAGTGCCAATACCGAGGTAATCAGGTAGAACAGCGCGGGGCCGGTGAGGGTGACGCCTGGCATGCCCAACGCGGCGAAGAGGGTGCCGGAGGAAATGATGGCGCAGTAGCTGGCCTGGCGCTCCGGCTGGGGGGCGGCAATGAGCCCGATGATGCCGAAGATCAGCGTGGCGATGCCGACTGGGAACATCCATTCACCACCAAAGGCGGCCGGTGCACCCGTGGGCAGCAACAGCGAGCCGATTCGCAGCACCGCGTAGACGCCGACCTTCGTCATGATCATGAAGACTGCCGCGACCGGCGCGCCGGCGTTGGAATAGGTGGCGGGTAGCCAGAAGTTGAGCGGCCACGCGGCAGCCTTGATCAGGAAGGCGATGCCCAAGATGGCGGCGGCGGATTCGAAAAGCCGGCGGTCGGGGCCGCCCAGTTCACCGGCACGTGCGGCGAGGTCCGCCATATTGAGGGACCCGGTGACACCGTAGATCATCGCCATGGCGATGAGCAGCAGGAACGAGGCGACCAGGTTCACCGCGACATAGTGCAGGCCGGCGCTCACGCGGGCGCGACCTGAACCATGCAGCGCCAGTCCGTAGGAAGCGGCAAGCAGGACTTCAAAGAATACGAAGAGATTGAACAGGTCGCCCGTAAGGAAGGCGCCATTCAGGCCCATCAGCAGGAACTGGTAGAGAGGGTGGAAGTGAACACCCGCACGATCCCAGCGAGCCGTGGCGTATATCCATGCGGCAAGACCCAGAAGAGCGGTGACCACCAGCATGACGGCCGATAGACGGTCAACTACCGCCACAATGCCGAAGGGGGCCGGCCAGTCGCCCAGAAGATAGACGCCGACGCCGTCCGGCCAGTTCGTGGGCAGATAGCCGGCGGTCATGCACAGCAGGGCAATGGCGGTGGCCAGCTGCCCGGCAATGGACAGGAATCCGATGGCCAGGCGCCCCCGCCGGTTGCCGTCCCGGATCACGAGCATGAGCGCCCCGCACATTAGCGGGATGACGACCGGCAGAATGGGAAGATGCTGCATCCAGCCTATCACTTGCGCGCCTCCCGTCCGTCGACGTGGTCGGTGCCGCTAAAGCCGCGCGAAGCAAGCA
>JAJUGH010000237.1 GCA_029268265.1 Alcaligenaceae bacterium
AATGCGAGCCCGAGCAGGGTCATGAGCACGCCGTGCCAGGAACTCAAGTCAATGAATCGCATCTCGGGTACCTGTTGAAGAGTCTGCCTGTCCTCCTCCAGCAAGTTGCGGGCGTGCGGATGCGTCGGTACAAACGCGTCTAACTATCCTGCAATGCCTCCATCACCTGCCGATGGATGTCGAATAAGCGAGCATCGTCCGGATGACGTGGGCGCTCCACATCCACATCGATTACGACGCGGATCCCTGCCGGCGATCCGCCCATCACGATGATGCGGTCGGCCAGGAACGCCGCCTCGAGCATGTTGTGCGTTACCAGTACCCCGGTGGGGCGCTGCCGTTTTTCGTCCAGCCAAAGCGCTTGCAGCACCATGCGCAGGCGGCGCGCCGTGAGCTCGTCCAGCGCGCTAAACGGTTCATCCAACAACAGGACATCGGGGTCAACGGCAAAGGCCCGCGCGATGGAGACGCGCTGACGCTGGCCGCCGGAGAGAAACTGCGGGAAGGCCGCGGCATGCTGCGGCAGTTCCACCTGATCAAGCAGCGCCTGAACAGTGGCCCGCTTGGTCTGGGGGTCACCATCGTGGCGGCTCAGGACGATTCCGATGTTCTCCTGCACGCTGAGCCAGTCCAGCAGGCGCGGCTGTTGGAAGACGACGCTCAGGTTGATGGAGTTGAAAGGTTGGTCGAAGGTGATGGCGCCGCGCGTCGGGGTATCGAGCCCGGCGATCAGGTTCAACAGGGTCGACTTGCCGCAGCCCGAGGGGCCCACCAGCGCCACGAGTTCACCCGAGCGGATCTGGAAGTTGAACGATTTGAGGACTTCGCGCGTGGCATCGCCGCCTCGGGCAGGATAACGCTTGTCTACGGATGCGATCTGGATGTCGCTGCTCATGCGGCGCTCCCTTTCTTCCACCGGTTGGCGTGGCGTTCCAGAGGCTGAAAGAAGCCATGTTCAACCAGCAGCATGGCGGCCCAGAAGGACAGTGTCCAGGCAATCACGCCTTCCACGTTCTGCGTGCTGAACTGGGCGTTCAACTGGTAGCCCACGCCGTCCGACATGCCGAAGATTTCCACCAGCACAATGACCTTCCAGGCGATCGAAAAGCCGACACGGCAGCCCGAGACAATAAAGCTGTAAAGCACCGGCAGCCATATCCGCCGCAGCACGACGCCGGTGGGCAGGCGAAACACCTTCTGCATTTCCACCAGCTCGTGGGCCAGTGAACGGACACCCTGGTTCACCGAGATGACCAGTGCGGGCAGCACTCCCAGCGCCACGGCAATGACCGGCGATGCCAGGCTGACACCGAACCAGATCACGCATAGCAGTGCCCAAACCAGCCCAGGTACGGTCAGACCCAGGATGATGCCAGGTTCAAAAAAGCGCTCGGCGAACCGTGAAACGGCGGTGAGGATGCCGATAGGCAGGGCCACGGCAAGCGCAAGCATGAATCCTAGCGACATGCGCAGGAAGGTGTTGGCGATCTCCGTGATGGCGAAGCCGCTGAATGCGATGTCGGTCAGTTCCCCGGCGATGGCTGTACCGTTGGGCACCAATGGTGTCGCCGCCGCATAGGCCATGATCTCCCAGCCGGCGATGAGCACGGTGAAGAAAAGCGCTTGCGGAGCGACGCGATGCCAGGCGGATTGCAGACGCTGAAGCGCCTGGGAGGTGCGCCAGGCTTTGGCCGGGCGGTTTGAATCCAGGGTGAGGTCTTTCACATTCATCATACGTTCACGTAGAGTGGTCGATCGGGTATGCGGTCGATAAGGCCCAAGTCGGCCGCCACCTGCACCTGTTTGTCGATGTCCGCTTGAACCCCTTCGTCCCAGTCGGTGGAATAGGCGGGGCCCAGCCGCTGAGGCAGCAATGCAATGGCTTTGGTCTCATCCTTCTTCAGGCCCAAGTCTCGCGCGATGCCTTGCAATTGCGCAGGATCTTGCTGCACGCCTTTCCCCAATTTCTGGAACAGGCTGACAAGTTGTGAGGCCGTTTTACGGTTGACCTCCAGCCATTTGCGGTTTGCTGCCAGTCCGACCAGAAAGGGGTCCTTCGAGGCGCCGGTGGCGTCGCGCCACATGTCGGCCACGCGTACGAGGTCGCGTGCGCCGCGGGCGACCATACGCGTCGCGGTAGGCTCAAGAGTGATGATGGCATCCACATCGCCGCGTTCGAACAAAGCCAGATTGGCAGTGGGCGATCCGTGAATGACCTTTACGTCCTTCTTCAGGTCGATGCCGTGCAATGAGGCGGCGATACGAGCCTGAAGATAGGTCTCGCTGGTTTCGGCCGTGGTGGCGATGGTCTTGCCCACCAGGTCCTTGGGGCTACGAAAACCACTGTCTCCCCGAACGATCCAGCGGCCGTGGTTATTCAGGGCAGGCCCGAACAAGACGATGTCGCTTCCGCGGTTAGCGAGCGTGGCGAGGCCCACTGCCCCGAATACGCCCACGTCCAGCGATCCGGCGCTGAGTTGGATCTGCATTTTGCCCGGATCGGCCGTCACCCAGTTGAGATCCAGCTCGGCTTGCTGGTTCAGCCCCTGGGTCTCGAAGAGCGGCTTCCAGGCGGATCCCGCACTACCGGGCGAGGGAAGCGTAATCCGGACCTTGCGCGCATCGGCTGCCTTGGCGGAGTGAAAGACGGACCCCAGGGCCAAGGCGGCCCCGGCTTGAAGAAAGGTTCTGCGGTGCATGAGCGTTTTCCTTACAGAACCAGTGCGCGGTGGAGTACACGGCGCTCGGCGCCGAAATCCGGTACGCCACGGTGCTGCACCGTGCGGTTGTCCCAGATCAACGCCACGCCGTTGGACCAGCGATGCCGGGCCTGCACTTCCGGAGCGGAGATCGCGTCGAAAAGGATATTGAGCAACGCCTCGCTGGTACGGCGCGTGACGCCCAGGATGCGCTGGGTGTACAGCTCGTTCGCGAAGATCTGCTTGCGCCCGGTTTCCGGATGCACACGAATCAGGGGCACTTCGATGGGCGGATATTTCTCGCGTTGTTGCGCCCGCTTTTCCAAATCATGGTAGGCCAGCGTCAGAAACCCTTGAGTTTCCACGTCATGGACGGCCGTCAGGGTTTCGAGGTAGGCGGCGAAGCCCGGATGCAGAAGTTCGTAGGCCGCGGTGCCGTTGGAGAAGACGGTGTCCCCGCCGGAACTGGGAACTTCCTGTGCGTAGAGCGCGGTGAATGGTGGCTGCTCCAGCTGGAATGACTGGTCGATGTGCCAGATGTAGTTCATCCGAGTGCGCTTGATCGAGGAATCGATGGCGTTGAGCCGGCCCGCCTTCCCGGATTCCGGCGTGTATGGCGTATTCATCAGTCGCACCTGCCCGAACAGCGACACCAGCCGCTCGAATGACTGCGCATCGACGGTCCCGGGCTCGAAGCTCAGAAAGCCGTATTGCAAAAGACCGGCGTGCAGGAAGTCGCGCAGCGCCGGGTCGACGTCGGTGTCGTCGTCCACCCGCAAGCCGCGGAC
>JAJUGH010000238.1 GCA_029268265.1 Alcaligenaceae bacterium
CGAAAGCCGGTCAACATTCTTGCCCTGGCTCGCGTGTGAATTACGCAGGATGAACAGCTTGCGGACGCACGATTCCGGGCAGGCCGCCTCATCGGCCGTTACGAGCACCCATTGTCCCAGCAGCGACCGCAGCTCGAATGGGCTGCCGTCTAGTTCAGTGAGGGGCAGCTCTTGCGCGCTGGGCATCGGCCGCTGCGGATCGAGCAGCCGCCCGTAGTTCGTGTGGCCTTCCGGGCGCAGGCCCAGCTGGGGCGCGAAATACGCGAGCACGGCGGCGACCACGGGGGCCATCGCCATGATGAGAATGGCGTACAACGGCCACATGCTCCGCTTACTGGGCGCGGTGCCGCCATTGCCTCTCGGGCCGGGGCCCGCGTTGTTGGGGCCGCTCATGCCGTCATTCCCGCGCCCTTGGCTGGCATCGGCCGGGCCCTGCATGTTGTTGGAAGGCCGTTCGATTTGCTGCACGATCATGATGCATCCTTGTTGCTACCGCGGCGTGCGCGAGTGCGCAGCGCTCCGCGGGCGACCATGGCGGCGGCGACCGCCGCGATGGCACTAAAACTGAACCATTGCAGCGCGTAGCCGCGGTTCTGATCGGAATCCAGAGACGGGCCGGGCCATTCGCGGCGCAGCGTTGGTGCGCCAGGTGTGGGCGCTGCGTGCGCCGCATCCGCCATCGGTGCCGGCGATGACTGTGATTGCCGATCCGGATCAAACGAGCCACGCCCCGCCGGAGCAACCGAGACGGTATCGCTAGTCTGGGCCAGCACGGTCGGCAGGAGCTTCAGGCCCGTGGCTTGGGCAAAATCGGCCAGCTCCAGATTCTGCGTTTGCGGGATCGTGCCGTCAGGCGTTGGCAACTGAGCCGGCAGCTCCGATGATCTTCCGCCCGCCCAATCCCATAACTCAAAGATGCGGGGAACGTGAGCATGCAGCTCCCCGCGGATTTCCACCAAGCCGGGTTCCTGCGGCACCGCCGGCAATGCGCTACCGGTCTGCATGTCGCGAGGCAACCAGCCGCGTAACACCAGGACGGCGGTGGACGGTTCCCCGGCCTGCAACAACAGTGGAGTGGCAACCCAGTATCCGGGGCGGCCTTCCAGGTTACGGTTTTCCAGCAATACCGTCTGAGCATCTGACCAGGTGCCGCGGGCGACCGCAGGGCGCCAGGGAGTCAGCTGCACAGACGGGGACTCCGCCGAGAGCACAACGGGCGCTTGCAAGCGCCCGCGTTCGATGGCATCGTGCAGGGCGTCTCGTTCGGCCGCACGGCCCAATTGCCACAAGCCCAGTGAGAAACAGCCTGCTGCCACCGTGCCAAGCAGCACAATCGCGAGCACACTACGAAAAGGCGTGTGGGCTTGCTTCATGTCTGCAATAATTCCTGCTCCACCGGAGACCAGCATGCGCATCTTGGTATTGCTTGCATTCCTCGGGATCGTGGCCAGCCTCGTATCCGCGGGATTCTATTTAACAAAGGATCAGGGTGAGACCAACCGCATGGTCAATGCGCTGACAGTCCGTATCGGCCTATCCATCCTCCTGTTCCTGTTCGTACTGCTGGCCTGGCGCCTGGGATGGATCGAGGCGACAGGCCTTCCTATTCAGTGACGGGTCAGAACCAGTAGACGTACAGGTAAAGACCAAGCCAGACTACGTCTACGAAGTGCCAGTACCAGGCTGCGCCTTCGAAGGCGAAGTGGTGCTCGGCGGTGAAGTGGCCGCGAATCATGCGGAACAGGATCACGGTCAGTATCGACGCTCCGATGATGACGTGGAACCCGTGGAAACCCGTCAGGATGTAGAAGAGCGAACCGTAAATGCCCGAATCGAACCGCAGGTTCAGATCTACGTAGGCGTGCACGTATTCATAAGCCTGGCAAAACACGAAGGTGAAGCCCAGGATCACGGTGGCAGCCAGCCAGAAGATCGCCTTGCCACGGTGATTCGCCCGCAAGGCATGGTGGGCGATAGTCAGGGTCAGGCCTGAAGTAAGCAGCAGCGCCGTGTTGATCGTGGGCAGCCAGAACGGGCCCACCGTCTTGAAGCTTTCCACGATGCCTGCAGGGCCAAGGTGGGGCCATTGCCCGACAAACCCGGGCCACAGCAGATGCTGGTGGTCAAGATTGGCCAACAGCGGGGTGGTGAGCTCGCGGGCATACCACAGCGCCCCGAAGAAGGCGCCAAAGAACATCACTTCCGAAAAAATGAACCAGGCCATGCTCCAGCGGTAGGCGTGGTCAACCCGCTTGCTGTTCAGGCCGCTCTCCGACTCGCGGATGGCTTCCGCAAACCAAAGGTACAGCGACACGAAGAGCGCCACCACGCCGATGAGAAACATCCAGCGCCCCGGGAACATGCTGTTGATCCACAGCGCGGCGCCAAAGAACATCAACAGAAGCGAGATGCTCGTCCGGATGGGATGTGGCGAATTCCCCGGGACGTAATAGTAGGGCGCCTTATCCCCGGAATCCACGTGTGTTGCGCTCATGCTAGGTCTCCTACGAGTGTTCTTCTATACGTGTATCAGGTAGTGAAGTAGCCGATGAACCATCGGGCTGCCGCTATCAAAGCCACCACGAAAAGCAGCGTGGCCAGCAGCCCCGCCACGATCAGGTGCACCGGATTCAGCTTGCTGAAGTCTTCCTGGTGCCCCTTTCCCTTTCGGATGCCCAGCATGCCCCATGCAACGGCTCGTACCGTTTGCAGGAAACCATACTGGCGTGGCGGCTCATCGTTGTTGCTTGGTTCCGTCATTTCAACTCGCCGACACAATGCTCCAGATCGTCCAGGCTATGACTCCGATCACGAAAGCCAGCAGAGCGAGGGCGGTGTTGCGGTTCTTGCGTCGTTGCTCGGGAGTCATGACATTCATTTCACTACCGGAGGTGTTTCAAAGGTGTGGAAGGGCGCGGGCGAGGGCACGGACCATTCCAGCCCGGTGGCGCCTTCCCACGCTTGTGCGGGAGCCGGCTCGCCGATCTTGCGCGCTGCCTTGATCACCAGCCACAGGAAGATCAGTTGCGAGAGACCGAACCAGAACGCCCCGATGGTGGCGACCATGTTGAAGTCGGTGAACTGCGCAGCGTAGTCAGCGTAGCGACGCGGCATGCCGGCCAGCCCCAGGAAGTGCATGGGGAAGAACGTGATGTTGAAGGAGATCATGCTCGACCAGAAGTGCATCTTGCCCAGGCGTTCGTCATACATGACGCCCGTCCATTTGGGCAGCCAGTAGTAGGCCCCGGAGTACATCCCGAACAGTGAGCCGGCCACCATCACGTAATGGAAGTGCGCAATCACGTAATAGGTGTCCTGCACCTGGATGTCGATGGGGGCGATGGCGCAGATCAGCCCGGTGAAGCCGCCCATGGTGAACACGAAAATGAAGCCGGTGGCGAACAGCATGGGCGTCTCGAAGGTCAGCGCGCCGCGCCACATGGTGGCCA
>JAJUGH010000239.1 GCA_029268265.1 Alcaligenaceae bacterium
GGGAATTGTTGTCTGACGGCGTGAGGATCACACCTGGGACATCACGCAGGGCGTCATGCAAGTCCTTATAAGAGCCTTGCTCGAGCTTTTCGCGGGGAACCACCGAGATCGACGCAGGCGCGTCAACAATGTTCTGTTCGAAACCGGAAGCGGTGACGACAACCGTATCAAGCGTGTTCACTTCCTGGGCCGTGGCGGTGGCCGCTATGGAAGCGAGCACTAGGGCGAGGGGGCGAAGCTTTGAAGGAAAGGATGCAGTGTTTGTTAGTGGTTTGCAGCTGCGGCGGGACATCTGTAGGTTCCGTATCCAATAGTGAGAATCATTCGCATTAATCTTAACATCAAAGGAACGATTCCGCTGTCCGCGCGTTGCTTAAACGTTACATCTACGTCAGGACGCAATCACGGTGTAATGTGATACGGAAGATTGCCAATGCACTTACGCCCCTAAGCGGTGAGAACCCGACGCATGGTGACATGGTCGATACCAGCATCGAGAAAGACTGTCCCTTCCGCGATGAAGCCATGCGTTGCATAGAACCGTTGTGCATGCACCTGTGCGGCTAGCGCCACCTCGAGATGCCCATGGCGGCGCGCCTCGTCGATGAGAGCCGTCAACACCAGGGACCCGATCCCCTGGCCCCGAAATGGCCGACGTACCGCCATGCGACCGATGTGGCCATCCGGCAGGAGACGGCCAGTGGCGATCGGTACACCGTCGTGTGTGTAAACCACCGCGTGCATACATACGGCGTCACGGTCGTCCATTTCCTCTTCCGGCGCCACGTGCTGCTCTTGCACGAAGACCTCGTGGCGCACTTCCGAGGCGGCAGAGCCGCATGTGGCCCAATCCCCCAACACGACGCGGTAATCTTCTAATGTTTTTGCGCTCACGGCCGGCGCTCCTATACGTTGCCATTCAGTTTGCCCAAGAATATAACGCCGAGGAAGCCAAGCCGCCGATGCATCAAAAGGCGGCCTTGATACAGGGGCCTTCAGGCCCAAGCCTCATGGCCCAAAGAGCATGGGTTAACCCCGATTTCTATGGCAATGCGCACGACTAAACTGGAATTGCCATCAAGAGATGGCGGGCTCTTCCAAGGGCTCCGTCCGCACTACCCGGTAGTGCTCACTGTCGCAACGACAGCAAGGCCCCGCCGAAATGGCGGGGCCTTTTTTTGAATGCACCTTCGAAAAATAGCCGTTACAGCGTCCTGATGATGCGAGCCGGGTTTCCCACTACCAACACGCCAGGCGGCACATCCTTGGTGACCACTGCACCTGCGCCCACTACGCTATCGCGCCCTATCCGTACGCCCGGAAGCACAATCGCACCGCCGCCAATCCAGACATTGTCATCGATATGAATGGGTGCACCCGCCTCCCATCCGTCTCGGCGGGTGGCCGCGTCAAGGGGATGGGTAGGCGTCAGCAGCTGTACGTTCGGGCCGATACGAACCTGCTCGCCAATAGTGATGGGGGCCACATCAAGTGCGACCAGACCAAAATTTATAAAAGTATCGGCCCCGACATGTATGTACTGTCCATAGTCCACATATAGCGGAGGACGTATCACCACGCGCTCTCCCACCGATCCCAACAGTTCCGCCAGCAACTTGCCGGCGGCCTCAGGATCGCCCAGGAACTGCCGGGCATATTCTTCAGCTAACAGATGCGCCGAATGCAACTCGTGCAATAGCTCCTCGTCGACGCGATAGTGGTCGCCCGCCAGCATGCGTGCTTTCTGGCTCGGCTCGGGAGGTCCATCTCTGTGCATTGTCGGCTCCGGGTAGGGGTTTTCAGCATCGGAGCAATACCCGCGCCGCTCAGCTTAGGGGTTAATATTGGCTCCGCCCCTTCCCTGAATCCGTGCAGACCGAATGAACAACCCCGCCCAGACTCCCTATATGCGCACCCTGTGTGTCGGTGCTTTCGTAGTATTGCTGGCGCTCGGTGTGCGGGCCACGTTCGGTCTGTTCATGCCCACCATGGGGCTCGATAAAGGCTGGGGACGCGACGTCTTTTCGCTCGCCTTCGCCATACAGAATCTGGTGTGGGGGGTTGGAACGATCTTCATGGGCATGCTGGCGGACCGCTATGGGTCCGGCAAAACGATCGCGCTGGGCGCCGCCCTGTACGTGCTTGGCATGCTGGGCATGCGCTTTTCCACAACGGAACTCGAGCTCTACATGACCGCCGGCGTCATTGTCGGGTTGGGCCAGGCGGGCACAACGTTTCCGGTGATACTTCCGGTCGTAGCGCGCGCCGTGCCGGCCGCTTATCGCAGTACGGCGATGGGCATAGCCGCCGCCGGCGGCTCGCTGGGGCAATTTGCCGTTGTACCGGCCGGGCAAATGCTTATTTCCGGGCTCGAGTGGACGGGCGCACTGTGGGTATTGTCGCTCTTCGTGGCTGTGGGTATCCCGCTGGCAGCGTTCCTCACCGGCAGACCCGACGAAACCCGGGGCACCCAGTCGCTCAGCAGCGCCGTACGTGAAGCGCTTGCTCATAAGTCCTTCCATTTTCTTTTCTGGAGCTACGCGGTCTGCGGCTTCCACACCGCCTTCATCACGCTGCATCTGCCGGCATTTTTGATGGATGGCGGGCTTAAGGCGGTTCATGGTGCCACAGCGATTGCTCTCATCGGCTTATTCAATGTGGCCGGCTGCTATTACGCCGGCAAGCTGGGCGAGCGGTATAGCAAAAAAATGCTGCTAGCCTGGGTTTACTTCTTGCGCGCGTTCGGCATTCTGTTCCTGATCACCTTGCCTCCATCCCCCGCTGTCGCGTATCTCTTCGCTGCATGGATGGGGCTGTTCTGGCTGGGAACCGTTCCACTCACGCAAGGCCTCATCGGTCAAATCTACGGCCTGCGTTATGCCGCCACGCTGTCGGGCATTGCCTTCCTGGGGCATCAGATCGGAAGCTTTATCGGAGTATGGTGGGGCGGAGTCGCCTATCAGGCCACAGGCAGCTATACCGTGGTATGGTGGGCTGGTATCGTATTGGCAGTGGTGGCCGCGGTGCTCTGCCTGCCCATCCGCGAACAGGCGCTAACCGAACCCGCTGCTGCCTGACGTCTGCTCCAGGTATACCGCCATGCCGTCTTCAGCTTCACCGACCCATCCAAACCGCAAGCGCTCCCGGGTATGGCGGGTGGCCGGTGTAGTCGCTCTGGCAGCCGTATTGGGGCTTGCTTTTGCGGGCCACCTTTCCGCCGAGATGAAGCTTCAGTGGGAAAACCTGATGGCGCTCTGCGGATTCTGACCTGTGGCGCAGTAATCACCA
>JAJUGH010000240.1 GCA_029268265.1 Alcaligenaceae bacterium
GGTCGGCCTGCGTGCTTCGATCACCGGTGAGATCGTGATGGACGAAGTGGAAGTCGGTGCCGACGCCATGATGCCCGGCGTCAGCGGCCTGCGCGGCCCCTTCACCTGCCTGAACTCGGCCCGTTACGGTATCGCCTGGGGCGCACTGGGTGCGGCCGAGGCCTGCTGGCATACCGCCCGCCAGTACACGCTGGACCGCAAGCAGTTTGGCCGCCCACTGGCGCAAAACCAGCTGATGCAGAAGACGCTGGCCGATATGCAGTCCGAGATCACGCTGGGCCTGCAGGGCTGCCTGCGCCTGG
Organism: Alcaligenaceae bacterium; assembly: GCA_029268265.1. GTDB lineage: Bacteria > Pseudomonadota > Gammaproteobacteria > Burkholderiales > Burkholderiaceae_B > Yanghanlia. The sequence continues at coordinate 303 of JAJUGH010000240.1, forward strand.
GCCGCATGAAGGACGAAGGTACGGCCGCCGTCGAGATCACCTCCATCATGAAGCGCAATTCCTGCGGCAAGGCGCTAGACATTGCCCGCATGGCGCGCGACATGCTCGGCGGTAACGGCATTTCCGATGAGTTCGGTGTGGCTCGCCATCTGGTGAACCTGGAAGTGGTGAACACCTACGAAGGCACGCATGACGTCCATGCCCTGATCCTGGGGCGCGCCCAGACCGGTCTGCAGGCGTTCTTCTAAAACGGCTCCAAGGCCAGCAGCTGTGTGACCTGGACCGGGCCGCAGCACTAAAACGCGCTCCCTAGGGAGCGCGTTTTTCATTCATTCCGTGGTGGTCTGGCTTGCGCCCAAGTCGAACATGTTCGTGGCTTCCAATTCAAGGACCATCTCATCGTGCTGGTTGAACAGCCGCCATGTCCAGCGCAGGATACCCAGGTCCGAGCGAGAGGACGACACGCGCTTGGAATCCACGGTGGCTTCCAGCCGCAAGGCGTCGCCCGGGCGCACCGGCTGCGGCCAGCGCAAGCGTTCAAGACCCGGCGAGCCGAAGGATTCCGAACCGTTCAGGGCAACGTCGCACACCATGCGCATGGCAATGCCACAGGTAAGCCATCCACTGCCGATTAGACCGCCCCAGCGGCTGTCCTGGGCAGCAGCCTCATCTACATGAAACGGCTGGGGATCATAAGAGCGCGCAAAGGAGAGCATTTCTTCGCGTGTGACAACGACTGGCGGGTGGGTGACCACCATGCCTACCTCGAAATCCTGGAATTTCATGAGCGAGTCTTTATCCGATGAATGTGCACACAGCAGTTTAACCGTGCGCCGTCCTTTAAACTCGGGAATGCGGACAGCGGCGTAGCCGGTGGCCAACGCACGGCATGACAACAACTACCTACAGGAGGAGTCCGGCAGTGAGCGACCATACCACGGAAGCCGGCCGGAAGGAGCAAGCATGAAGGAACTCGCAGTCACCGAGACGCCGGAGCTCGTGGCCATTCCCTACAAGGGGCGCACGATAGATATCGAGTACCAGTGGATCCATCCCGAACGCGATGACCGCGACCTCATCATCTTTCTGCACGAGGGCCTGGGGTCGATCTCCATGTGGCGGGACTGGCCTGCCGCGGTGTGCGCCGCCACGGAATGCCGCGGCCTGGTGTATTCGCGCTATGGCTACGGCCGCAGCACACCCCGACCGCTAGACGAAGCGCGCACGGTGGACTACCTGCACGAGCAGGCAGATCAAGCGTTACCGGCCCTGTTGCAGGCACTGGGCCTGGAGAATGAACGCCCCATTCTGTTCGGCCATAGCGACGGGGGCACCATTGCCCTCCTGCATGCCGCCCTGCACCCGGGCGTTGCGCGCGCCATCGCGGTCGCAGCGCCGCATATTTTCGTTGAAGACATTACCATTCAGGGAATTCGGGAAGCCGCGGCAGTCTACGAATCGACGGACTTCCCGCGGAAGCTCGCCCGCCACCATAACGATGGAGAGTCAGTCTTTCGCGCGTGGATCGACATCTGGCTGCATCCGGATTTCCGCTCGTGGAATATCGAAGATTGCCTGAGCCGCATTCAGTGCCCAGTTTTGGCGATACAAGGGATAGACGATGAGTATGGCACCCTTGAGCAGATACGCGGCATCGCGCGGCGGGTTCCCGGTACACGGCTGCTGGAAATTCCAAACTGCGGGCATTCACCACATCGCGATCAGCCAAAGGCCGTGATCGAAGGTCTCCAGCGGTTCCTGGAAGAGATCAGGGCTGAAACGCAGCAGCCGCCCGGCCCAGCCGGTCATTGACCGCCTGCCACGCCGCCGTCTGGGGCGGCTGTTCCAGCACGATGCAGTCATAGCTGCCGTCGTCCAGTTCACGCAGCAAGGCATACAACTGCTGTGCGTAGGCTTGGCTGTCGGACGGGCACACACGCCAGTGGACGCTTGAGCCTGCATCGGGCTTGGCGGCTTGCCGCAACGATTCCGGCGGCGGCTCGAAGACGACCATGGCCAAGCGCTCGCCCCGGTCGGCGGCCTCGGCCATCACCGTGGTGATCTGACCGCACTTCACCACCATGAGCGGCGTCCGCGGTGCGTAATGCGCCTTCAGCGAGCCCGAAACACGCGGTGCGGCGGCGTCGGGCAGGGCGGGCATCTGCCCGATCACTTCGGCAAGAGCGTCAGCGGAGATATGCCCCGGCCGCAGCAGGACGGGGCCGACTCCGGACTCCAGACGCGAAAGATCCAGAATGGTGGATTCGATGCCGACTTCGGAGGCCCCGCCTTCCAGCACCAGCAAGGCGGAATCGTCGAGCTCGGGGAATTCGTGGCGCACGTGCGCGGCCTGGGTGGGCGACACCTGACCAAACTTGTTTGCCGAAGGCGCAGCCACACCGCCCTGCCCGCCCTTCAATTCTGAAAATCGACGTAGAAGCGCTTGCGCCACGGGATGCGACGGGCAACGCAGACCGATGCTGGCCTGGCCGCCACTGACGGTGGCATCGATACCAGCCGCTCGCGGCAGAATCAAAGTAAGCGGGCCGGGCCAGAAGGCGCGCACCAGCGCTTCAGCGGCCGGCGGCACTGAGCTCGCCCAATAGGACAGGCCCGCGTCGGGGGCCACATGCACGATGACAGGATGATTGGACGGCCTGCCCTTGGCCTCGTAGATACGATGCACGGCCGCCTTGTTTTCGGCATCGGCGCCCAGGCCGTAAACCGTCTCCGTGGGGAATGCGACCAGGCCGCCTTCAACGAGGCGGCGGGCCGCACGTTCCACTTCCGGTGTCATGCGTCCATTTCCGTCGGCAGGCCCAAGAGTTCGGCGACCTGCACCGCCCGCTCACGAGCCTGCTGCAGGGTCGCCCCCAGCACGTTCACGTGGCCCATCTTGCGGCCGCGACGCGCCTCTGCCTTGCCATAGAGATGCAGCTTCACGCCCGGCACTGCCAGAATCGAGGCCCA
>JAJUGH010000241.1 GCA_029268265.1 Alcaligenaceae bacterium
GCGAAAGCGGATAGGACAGCGGCAGTAACACGTTTGTACATAGTGATTCCCCTGTTGCGGAAAAGGTTATAGCTATAACAACATGGCTTCACACTCAGCAGATTGATAAGAATCAAATTGATACGAGTAGCAGCCAGTAAGCGACGAATGCGTGAGCAAGTCGCTCGGGTATTCGGGCGGCGGTGAGCGCTGGACCGGGCCTGGTGCCGGCCCTCATACACTCGCGTGATGCACAGGTATCTGGCAGAGCCCGAACTCGGCGCTGTGGCGCCGAATCTGAATTCTGTCTCCCTGGAAGCGGCGCGTAGCCGAAAAAAGAGCAATACCGTCGGGCGCCCTGTCGGACCGAAATGCCCAGGCAAAGCACTGGGTGCCCGCCGGGATTTCGTCATCGGTGTCATCGACCACTCCGGTGTTGGAGATGGCTACGTTGGCACGGCTCCTCGAAAGCGCACCCAGTGCCATTTCGCGGGCGACGGCTTCACTCGTGAGATTGTGCTCACGCAGCGTGTTTTCGCTTACGTCCAAAGTACGCTGCTTGGCCTGGACGGAGTAGGTGACAAAGGCGCAATCCAGCAATTGTCCTGCGCCGGGGATGTCGGCCAAGGTCGCCGCGATCAGGCCTGAGGTGCAGGACTCGGCCGTCACGAGCAGAAGCTTGTGATCATGCATGTATTTCGCAACGCGTTCGATTTCCTTCATCATGAATCTCCAGTGCCGCGCGCCGCGGCCTGTCGGCGGCGGGCAAGTGGCGGGCCGCCCCCTGGCATGGCGTTTGCCGTAACAGGGCCTTCATGCAGGAGATAACAATGACTCTACCGCTCAAATTCCAGGCGCTCAGCGCCGTTTATTTCGGCCTCGCTTCGGCAGTCATGGTTCCGCCCGCGGCCGCCCAGAACGCACGCAGCCCGGTCTCCCAGTCCACACCGGCGGCGTCGCCTTCGACTCGGGCCGATTCGGCCGCCCAGGACGGACAGTCTGGAGTCATCACCAATCCGCGACAAAGGGAATTCGAGCATCCCATGCTCAATGACAACCCGACCACCGACCTGCGACGGGATTCGGGCGACGTTCCGACGGTGCAGCGGCGCGGCATGCAGGACATGCGGCAAGACGGCCGGATCGAGCGACACGCTCCGCACAGCGCACCTGATGGCATCGCAGCCGAGCATGAGAAGACTCGGTAAATCTACCCTGGCGCCGCGTCAGGGTTTTGCGCACACTAGCAGTTTTGAGGGGAGAGCACAGCACAATGGACACCATCGGTACACGTAGCCATGAGGCCACAACGGAAATGGCAGAGATCGGACCCGAATGGGTGGGCGCGCCTGACTGGGTGCGTCACGAAGGGTTGAAGCGTTGGGTGGCCGAGATCGCGGCGCTTACGGAACCGGATGCGATCCACTGGTGCGATGGCTCTCCTGAAGAGTCCGACCGCCTGTGCCGTCGGCTCGAGGCGGCGGGGACCTTCAAAAGGCTGAATCCCGAAAAGCGCCCGAATTCGTGGTTGGCATGGTCCGATCCCGATGATGTGGCCCGGGTTGAGGATCGCACTTTTATTTGCACCGAACGGGAAGAGGATGCCGGGCCCACCAACAACTGGGTGGAGCCGTCGGAGATGCGCTCCACCCTGAATGGCCTGTTCCGCGGCTGCATGCGCGGCCGCACGCTGTACGTGGTGCCGTTCTCCATGGGCCCGCTGGGTTCACCCATTGCACATATCGGTGTTGAACTCACGGACTCACCTTATGTGGTGGTCAACATGCGGCTCATGGCGCGCATGGGCAAGCGAGTGTATGACGTCCTGGGCGAAGACGGCTTCTTCGTGCCTTGCGTGCATTCAGTGGGCATGCCGCTGGAAGCCGGGCAGCAGGACGTTCCCTGGCCCTGCAACCCGGTCAAGTACATCGTCCATTATCCGGAGAGCCGTGAAATCTGGTCTTTCGGATCGGGTTATGGCGGAAACGCCCTGTTGGGCAAGAAATGCCTGGCGCTGCGCATCGCCTCCACCATGGGGCGTGATGAAGGCTGGCTTGCCGAGCACATGCTGATTCTGGGCGTTACCTCGCCGGAAGGGCGCAAGATGCATATCGCAGCGGCATTCCCGTCTGCATGCGGCAAAACCAACTTTGCAATGCTCATTCCGCCGCAGTCCATGCCGGGGTGGAAGGTCACCACCATTGGCGATGACATCGCGTGGATCAAGCCCGGTGCAGACGGCCGCCTGCGTGCCATCAACCCCGAGGCCGGCTACTTCGGCGTGGCTCCCGGTACCGGCTATGCCACCAATCCCAACTGCATGGCGGCGCTGCGTGCCAACGTCATCTTCACCAATGTCGCGCTGACCGACGACGGCGATGTCTGGTGGGAAGGAATGGGCCCCGAACCCGAGCACTGCCTGGACTGGCAGGGCCGTGACTGGACGCCCGGTTGCGGCCGCAAGGCGGCGCACCCCAATGCCCGCTTCACGGTCGCCGCAGACCAGAACCCGGTGATCGATGCCGACTGGGACAACCCTGCGGGAGTGCCGATCGACGCTTTCGTGTTCGGGGGCCGGCGTTCGGACACCGTTCCGCTGGTCACCGAAGCCCGCAACTGGGACGAAGGCGTCTACATGGCGGCCACCATGGGTTCACAGACCACCGCCGCCGCTGCAGGCGCGCAAGGCGTCGTGCGCCGTGACCCGTTCGCCATGCTGCCGTTCTGCGGTTACGACATGAAGCGCTACTTCCAGCACTGGATCGATCTCGGGCGGCGGCTGGAAGCGGCACAGGCGGCGTTACCCGCCATTTATTGTGTGAACTGGTTCCAGACCGACGATGAAGGCCGCTTCATCTGGCCCGGATTCGGCGAGAACATGCGCGTGCTCGAGTGGATGTTCCGGCGTATCGAAGGCGCAGCCCAGGGCCAGGATACGTTGTTCGGCATTGTTCCCACCCATGCTGATCTGAACTGGCAGGGGCTGAACTTCAGCGAAGACGCGTACCGGCGGATTACGGCAATTGACCCCGAGGCGTGGCGGCGTGAGCTGGTGTCACACACCGAATGGTTCGGGAAGCTGGGCACGCCGGTGCCCGCAGCGCTGCTGGCTGTACATGACCAGCTCGCCTCACGCCTGTCCTAGACCCGTTTCAAATGAGGAATAGAGTATGAGCAATCACGTCTACAAGAGCATCGAACTGACAGGGTCTTCCACGCAAGGCATGGAAGACGCC
>JAJUGH010000242.1 GCA_029268265.1 Alcaligenaceae bacterium
CCCAAGGTACGGCTGAATCCATCGGTGAGGTAGCCGTGTCGGAATCGGCGCATGGCCTTGTGTTCACCCCACGGCTAAAGGGCCTCGAAGCGGGTCTTCACGGATTCCACATTCACGAGAACCCGAACTGCGACCCGGCTGAAGAAAGCGGCAAAACGGTCACCGCCGGCGCGGCCGGGGGACATTTCGATCCCGAGAAAACGGGCAAGCATGGCTTTCCGTGGGGAGACGGGCATCTCGGCGATCTGCCGGCGCTTTACGTGGATGATGACGGGAACGCCAGCACACCGGTCCTGGCTCCCCGCCTGAAGTCGCTTTCCGACATCAAGGGGCGTTCGTTGATCGTGCATGAAGGAGGCGACAACCATGCCGATCATCCCAAACCTCTGGGAGGTGGCGGTGGAAGGGTCGCCTGCGGAATCATCCCGTAGCCTGAGCAGCCATGTGGCCGCCGGCGTCGACTGAGACCGTCAAGGAGCGCCGGGCGCGGCACAAAGCCACCAGCCACAATAGACGCATAATGTGCATTATGTAAAGTCACCTTTATGGTGACGCGTCTGCACAGACCGCTCGATCGCACCCAGGAATGCCTGCACTGCCGGATGATCACGTTCGCCGCTACGGTAAGCCACCGATATGCGGCGGCGGACTTCCGGCCGCAACTTGACGGCAGTGATGCCCGCAACGGGATGTCTGAGGCGCAGTCCCGCCACCACAGCGACCGAACAACCTTCCGACACCATGGCCGAAAGAATCTCGAAGCCACGGCAATGTGCATTGACATTGGGCTCGTAGCCGGCGCGTCGGCAGAGGTTCAGCACGTACTCCGCAAAGCTGCTCCATGCAGAATCGAGCGCCCACCGCTCGTCCTGCAGGTCTTCGATCGAGACCGATCGCCGTGACGCCAAGGCATGATTGGACGGCAGCAAGGCATACAGAGCGTCGTCCATCAACGCGAGCTTTTCCATGGTCTGGCGGCTTGCCTTCGGCATAGGCGTCAAATCGTCCACGAAAGCCAGATCACAACGCCAGGAGCCCAGGGCCGCCAGCCCGTCGGCCGGCTCAAGCTCTTCAATGACGATCTGCAGCGCTGGAAACTCGCGCTCTACGTAATGGATGGCGGCAGGCAACAAAGAGGTGCCCACCGTGGGAAATGCCGCGACACGCAACGTACCGGCCACCTCGTTCTTGATGGCAGCCATATCCGACTTTGCTTCTTCCACAATGGAGAACAAGCGCTCCGCATGGGCTACCAGGCGCTCGCCCGCCGCGGTGAGGCGCACCCCCCTTCCCCGTTTCTCCACCAGTTGCACGCCCAGCTCTTCTTCAAGCTGGCCGATTTGCTGGGAGACCGCAGAGGGCGTGAGGAACAGCGCTTCAGCCACCGCTGCCATGGTGTGGCGCTGCGAAAGTTCACGCAGCGTGCGCAGACGAATGATGTCCATAAGTGCAAAGGCCGCGGTTAGAGCGGCGACCCGAAATGGTTAACTGGAGCTTAACTTTATATCAAAAAACAATTAGTGGTCCTAAACAGGCGGCGTTGATAAGATGAATCGAAACACCCTGCCGCTGAGGTCTCGGCTGGCATGGGGCGATTACTGCAAGGCACCACGGAGGCTTGAATTGGCTATCGGCGTTTTCGACATTTTCAAGATTGGAATTGGTCCGTCGAGCTCTCATACGGTCGGGCCGATGCGCGCGGCCAGAATGTTTGCCAAAGCGGTATTGTCTTCTCTGAATCCAGTGCACCTGGAGCGCGTGGTGGTGGAGCTCTATGCCTCGCTGGGCGCCACGGGTAAAGGGCATGGCACGGACACGGCCGTCATGCTTGGTCTGGCCGGGCACGATCCTGAGACGGTGGAGATCGACCGCGTAGACGCCATGTTGCAGGAGATCCGGGACACGCGCAGCATACGCCTGCTCGGCGAACACCCCCTCGCCTTCGATGCGCAGCGCGACATCCCCTTCCACGCTTTCAAGGCGCTTCCCTTTCACCCCAACGGCATGCGTTGCCTCGCGTACGGGGCCGACGGCACGGTACTCCTTGAGCGGGTCTACTACTCCGTGGGAGGCGGCTTCGTCGTGCAGGGAGATACTGAGGGCAAGGCTGGAGTGGTGCCCCCGACATTGCCGGATATGGCCGAGCTACCCATGCCGTTTCACAGCGGTGAAGATCTGCTGCGGCTATGCAGTGAGCATGGCTGTTCGATTGCGGACGTCATGCGACACAACGAAAGGCATTGGCGGCCGGACCACGAAACGTCGGCCGGACTGCAGCGGATCTGGTCCGCCATGCAATCCTGTGTCGAACGCGGGTGCCGGAGCACCGGCGTGCTGCCCGGGCCATTCAAAGTCCGGCGGCGGGCGCCCGAGCTTCTCCAGAAGCTGGACGCTCGCGGCGGACGCGGCAATGCCGACCCGCTGCTGGTGATGGACTACGTCAATCTGTATGCCCTGGCGGTGAACGAGGAAAATGCCGCAGGGGGACGCGTCGTCACCGCGCCCACCAACGGCGCAGCCGGAATCATTCCGGCCGTGTTGCACTACTACACCGAATTTATTGACGCGAACTCACCGAAGGGCGTCGAAGACTTCCTCCTGACGGCGGCGGCCATCGGCATTCTCTACAAGAAGAACGCCTCGATATCCGGCGCCGAAGTCGGCTGTCAGGGTGAAGTCGGCGTGGCCTGCTCCATGGCCGCCGGCGCCTTGTGCGCGGTGCTGGGCGGCACGCCGAAGCAAGTCGAGAACGCAGCCGAGATCGGCATGGAGCATCATCTTGGTCTGACCTGCGACCCGGTGGGCGGCCTGGTGCAGATTCCCTGTATCGAACGCAATGCCATTGCGTCGGTCAAGGCCATCAATGCCGCACGCATGGCCTTGAACGGCGACGGCGTGCATGCCGTGAGCCTGGATCAGGTCATCAAGACCATGCGGGACACCGGAGCCGATATGCTGAGCAAATACAAGGAAACCTCGCAAGGCGGGCTCGCAGTCAATATTGTGGAATGCTGACCGCTCTGCGAGATTCCCATGCGGCGGCCCAGAACGCGATGGCCAGCAGCGCGAAGGTCAGCGTAATGGCCCACAGCACGGGGCCATAGCTGTGGCCCACGCTCCATAAAACGGCTGTGGCCCACGGTGCCGCGGCGCGGGCCAGCGTGGCGGGCAGATTGACCACACCGTTCAGCGCGCCATAGGCATGAG
>JAJUGH010000243.1 GCA_029268265.1 Alcaligenaceae bacterium
CCGCAACTCATAGGCGCGGGTGCTGGTGTCGATGTCCACGTCATCCCAGGTGACTACGGTGTCGGCCGCCACACCGCGCTTCAGGCGCACGTCATGGGCCAGGCCAAGGGGCACGGCGCCCAGTTGCAGTGACCGTTCCACTGGCAGCAGCTTGCCCCAGACGGTGTAGCCGCCCTCGCCGTCCAGGATTTCGCCCGCCTTGAGTGTCCGCTTCGATGTAGCCACCACATCTGCCAGCCATTGGGTGGGAGTCCCGGTCGCTTCGCCACGAAGCGCGACGGACGCCACGGACATGCCGACTTCCAGGCCGATCAGGTGCCAGCGCTTGTAGAGCGTGAAATAACGGCCCGACGGATCGGTGTGCGCGTTGTACTCTTCAAAGCAATTGCGGATATACGGCGTATCGCCTTCGACGGTCACCCAAACACCCATCCGGATATCGTAAGGAATGCTGCGGCCATCGGACTCCAGACATGACACGACCTCCACCATGCCTTTGCGTTCCAGCACTCCGCCTTCGGCGATCGGCCGTGTGACGAACGGAATATCGGCAATGCTGGCGGGCGGATACTGCAGTCCGTTTGATGGCACCGCCAAGCCGGTGGCATTGGCCACCGCCGCACTTTCAATTGACGGCTTGGAGCCGTCCAGAAAGCTGTTGAACATCTTGGGATTGAGACCGCCACGCTCGGCCTGTTCCGGCGTCAACCCATAATATTCCCAGACCGTTTCCGGGGTGGAGCTGCTGAAATGCGGCAGCCACTTGTGGCCCCGCCCAGCCGCCACTACCGGAAAACCGCAGCTGCGTGCCCAATCCACCAGATCGCAGATCAACGCAGGCTGATCGCCGTAGGCCAGGGAATACACGACGCCCGCCTCTGCTGCGCGCCGAGCCAGTAGCGGCCCGCAGAAAGCGTCGGCTTCCACAGTGACGTTGACCACGTGCTTGCCATGGTCGAACGCCGTAAGGCAGTGGTCAACCGCCGCAATGGGGTTGCCGGTGCATTCCACCACGACGTCGACACGATCATCACGCAACATGGCCTGCCAGTCTTGCGTCACCCATGTGGTGCCGCGGGAAATCGCATCATCGAGGCTGGACGCATTCGCGCGACCGGCTTCCCATCCCACCCGCTCGAGGTTCCGTCGGGCAGACTCGGGGGAAAGATCGGCGACGGCGACCAGATGTACCCCCGGAGTACGTGGCACTTGCGCGAGATACATGGAACCGAATTTACCGGCCCCGATCAACACGACGCGCACCGGGTTGTCGGCCGCCGCGCGGGCCGTCAGCTTTGCGTACAGGCTCATGAGCGTTCCTTCAGAGGATTTCGCTGACCGTGTCGGCCGGACGGCACAGCCGGGCACCCTTTTCCGTCACGACGAACGGTCGGTTCATGAGGATGGGGTGCTCAGCCATGGCCTGCAGCAGCGCTTCGTCGCCAAGCGAGGTGTCGTCCAGTCCCAGTTCCGTGTAGACGGGCTCTTTGCTGCGAATGGCCTCGCGTACCGTGATGCCGGCGGAGGAGATCAATGCCGCCAGGGCGTCGCGGTCGAGTGGCTGCTTCAGGTACTCGATGACTTCCACATCGTGGCCCGCATCCTGCAGGGCCTGCAAAACGTTGCGGGAAGTGCCGCAACGGGGGTTGTGATAGATGATGGCCATTTTCGTCTCCATGCCTTATTCGGTTCGACGGGCATGATATCAGAGCAAAGGTATGGCCCTCGCCGCAGCGGCCGCGGGCTAATGGTAAATTAGGATGTCTCAGCGCATCGGCAACCATGGACACGATTCATACATTTTCCGCCCGGGCGATAGACGGCCGCGAGACGGCGTTGTCCGAATTTCGCGGCCAGGTGCTGCTCATCGTCAACGTCGCCTCGGAGTGCGGGTTCACGCCCCAGTATGCGGGCCTGGAGACCTTGTATCGTGAGTACCGCGAGCAGGGCTTCTCAGTATTGGCCTTCCCCTGCAATCAGTTCGGCGCCCAGGAGCCGGGCGATTCCGCGGCCATCATGGAGTTTTGCGCCTCTCGCTACGATGTGACCTTCCCGATCTTCGAGAAGATCGACGTCAACGGTCCCGGAGCCCATCCTCTTTATGTCTGGCTCAAGGGCCAGAAGGCCGGCATTCTCGGCAGCGAAAGCATCAAGTGGAATTTCAGCAAGTTTCTCGTCGACAGGCAGGGCCGAGTGATCGAACGATGGGGCCCTACCGCCAAGCCGCAAAGCCTGCGCAAGGCAATTGAGCGCGCGTTGGCCGCCTGACTACCAGCAAGAAGAAGAATCGAAGGAGCTACATGATTCATCGCGATATCGTCTCTCCCTTGCGAGCCGGGATATTGACGCTCGGCGCCGTGCTGCTCACGGCATGCGCGAGCGGCCCGTCTTCCAACATCACGCTTATTCCCGACGCCACCGACCAGGTCAGCAGCCGCGACGGCCTTTTTGCCCAGCAGGTGAAATGGAAGCGCAGCAAGCCGGGATGTACGGGCGAATGCCCTACGCTCGAAGTCGATACATTGGTGTTCGCGGGGAATCAGAAGCTGACACAACTGGTGGACCACGCACTGGCCGCCATGACGGGCGTGAACGACGACCGGCCGCCGCCCTACGCCGACATCGAAGGTTTCGAGGAATATTACTGGCAGGTGGCGGGATCACGTGATGCGGTACTACTAGCCGCGAAGTTGCGCTATCGCAGCAAGTTCCTCACAGTGATCGAGCTCGACAGCTGGCAGTATTTCACGGGAGCGGCGCACGGCATGGGCGCCACGCAGTTCCTGAATTGGGATAACGCGCGCGAAGCGGTCGTTCCACTGGAAGCCGTGCTGGCACCCGGGGGCAGGTCCGCCTTCGATGCAGCATTGCGTCGGGCGCATGCGCGGTGGCTGACGCAGCAACCTGATGCTCAGGCCGATCCGGCTACCTGGAACCGGCTGTGGCCATTCCAGACTAGCGACAACTTCGCTTTCACGGATCAGGGCATCGTGGTGAAGTACAACACCTATGAGTTGGCACCCTACTCCTACGGCCAGCCGGAGCTGCTGATCCCGTACGAAGAACTCAACGGCGTGCTGAAAGTGGACTACATGCCGGTACAGGGGTGAACGGCAGGCCGTTCACCCAGCCCGTCAGTCTTCCCGTTCAAAGCGGTCCAGGTCGAAGTAACGCGAGCCTCCCGCAGCAGGCGCA
>JAJUGH010000244.1 GCA_029268265.1 Alcaligenaceae bacterium
CATCGAAATCAAGTCGCGCATGCTGCTGCCGGTACGCAAGTCCGACACCGGCGAAGAGGTGGACGACCCCCGCGCCGAGCTCGTGCGCAGGCTGCTCGAATACGAACAGATGAAGTTGGCCGCCCAGAAGCTGGAGCGCCTGCCATTGCTGGGGCGAGACTTCCACCGCAGCCGTGCGGTACTCAATCTGCAGGTCGAGGCGCTTTTGCCCGAGGTAAGTCCCGAGGACCTGCGCGCTGCATGGCAGGACATCTTGCGCCGCGCCCGGCTCAATGCCCGTCACCACATTACCCGCGAGCAGCTCTCGGTACGCGAGCACATGACCCTGATACTGCGCCGTCTCTCCGACGTTCGGTTCATGGAGTTCACCGAGCTATTCATGGAACGTGTCGACGAAGGCGACGCGGTGGCCGTGGTGGTGGTGCATTTTCTGGCGATGCTGGAATTGGCGCGTGAATCCCTGCTCGACATTACCCAGGCCGAACCCTATGCACCCATCTACGTGCGCCTCTCATACGTGCGTGCCGCGGCCTGATGCCGCCGGCCCTACAGAACGGAGATTTTCTTGAAAGTCGTTCACACCATTGAAGAACTGCGCGACCAGCTGCGCGGCCAGTTGAACGTATCGTTTGTGCCCACCATGGGCAATCTGCATCCCGGCCACTTGGCCCTCATGAAGCTGGCCCGTCAGCATGGCGACCCGGTAGTGGCCAGCATCTTCGTGAACCGCCTGCAATTCGGGCCCAACGAGGACTTTGACCGTTACCCCCGTACGCTCGCTTCCGACATTGAGAAGCTGGAGCGGGAGCGGAATGTGTACGTTCTGTTCGCGCCCGACGAGCGCGAGATGTACCCTGAGCCGCAAAGCTACCGGATCCAGACGCCGCCCGACCTGGGCGACATTCTGGAAGGCGAATTTAGACCGGGATTCTTCAACGGCGTCAGCACGGTCGTGATGAAGCTGTTCTCCTGTGTGCAGCCGCGCGTGGCGGTCTTCGGGAAGAAGGACTACCAGCAGTTGATGGTCGTGCGGGCCATGTGCCGCCAATTCCAGCTGCCGGTCAATGTGCTGGCGCACGAAACGGTGCGCGATGCCGACGGGCTCGCGCTGTCCTCGCGCAACGTCTACCTCAAACCGGAGGAGCGTAGCGAGGCGCCGCAGTTATACGCGCAGCTGAACGCCGTGGCGCAACGCGTGCGTGATGGCCATCTGGATGTCGCAGAGCTGGAAGGCGCGGCGGCAGCCGAACTCGACCGGCGCGGCTGGGCGGTGGACTACTTCACGGTCAGGCGACAACGTGATCTGCTTCGCCCTACTATCGAAGAAGTTGCAGGCGGAGAGCCGCTGGTAGTGCTGGCAGCCGCCAAGCTGGGCGTGACCCGGCTGATTGACAACCTTGAAATCGTGCGCTGATGTGCCCGGGAAGCGCCGAGGCGTTCGAGCCACGCTGAAGCCTCGGGGCAAAATTGTCCCATGACAGAACTGACAGGCGCCTCCTTCCTTTTTACGTGTCAGAATCGCCCGCGGACACGTCTAGCGAAAAAGGAAGGGTCATGGAGACACAAAACGGGCTGAACGACACCCGTATAAAGGCGCTGACACCCCGCGAGCGAGATGTCATGAGCCATGTGGCTATCGGCAAGCCGAACAAGATTATTGCCGCCGAACTGGGCGTTTCACAACGCACGATCGAGGCCCACCGGGCGCGCATTTTTCAGAAAATGAAGGTGCGCAATGCGGTGGAGCTCGCTCATCGCTTACTTTCCCCCGACCATAACCGCAAGTCCTGAAGCGATGACGGCCCGCCCCCCGGGCCGTTTCAGGAGCACGCCAATGCGGGGCGGTTATTCAGTTCATCAATGGCGTCAATATCCGCCTGACGAGTCAGGCGGTGTTCCAGCATTGGCTGGACGCCATTGAGTGCGTTCACCTTGAGTGTGTTGGAGTTCTGGAAAGTCAGGTCCGCCTTGGCGGTATCCTGCTGCGGCTGCACCAGGGCGATACGCAAGGGGCTGTCGCCGATGACGTCCCAGCAGCCCTGTTCCACCAAGGTATGTGCCGGCTGATTGTTCACCAGCATGGTGGTGCGTGCGCGCCATTCACCGCTCGGTGCCAGTGTGACGACGAAGCGTGAAGCCTCGCACGCCATGCCGGAAGGGCAAGGCACGGTTCCGAGGAAACTGCGGGCCTCCGCCAGGGGGCGGGGCAGGGCGGCCGGCGCCGCCTCTTGTTGCTGGCCGGCTTCAGTCGTTGCCGCAGCAGCAGGTGCCTGGGCTTGCGGGCGGCCGGTATCTCCGAAGCCCAGCTGGATCTGGGATGCAACGCGTGGGTTGCGATCGCCCAGCGCGTGGGTCTCGGCATCCAGGTGCGTGTTCTCGCGCGAGGTGTCGTAGCGGATCGCGCTTTCCTGGGGCTGGGCACAAGCGGCAAGCACGGCCAGCGTGGCGGCTGCGGCCAGTGGTTTGAGAGAGCGGCTGGCAGAAAAAGAGGGGTGTGCAGGCATGATCGATTTCCATGGAAAGCGCGTGGACCACGGGCTTTTTTCATTCTACGCATTTCTTCCACGCTTGGGGATGGCATGACACCCGGGTGGTGGGCACTTCCACTGGCGGGAGCGGTCGGTTTGGTCTGTGCGTCCTTCGCCCAGGCATACGTCGCGCTCATCGAGCAGGGCGCATCACTGGATGCCGCGACTTGCCGCCGCGCTGTGGGGCGGGCGCTAAGCCGTGACGGCATGCGGGCGCTCTCTGCCCGTCCGGCTGCTCTATGCGTCGCCGTGATGGCTCTGGCTGCGTTGCCACTTTCCCGCGAGTTCACCGCCCATGGTGTTGCCGCCGCGGGGGCCTGCGCGACCCTTCTGGTGCTGTCGCTCATCGATGCGCGAACCCGTTACCTTCCCGATGCATTGACGCTTCCCCTGCTGTGGGCAGGGCTGGG
>JAJUGH010000245.1 GCA_029268265.1 Alcaligenaceae bacterium
CAGGATGGCCCCTACACCAGCCTGTTTGACTTCTGCAAACGCGTGGACCGCTCCTGCGTCAACCGCCGCACCATCGAGGCATTGATTCGCGCGGGCGCGTTCGACACGCTGGAAGAGAACCGGGCCGCGCTGTTGGCCACCGTGGGGCGTGCCATCGAGGCGGCCGAGCAGGCCGAACGCAGTGCCAACCAGATCTCGCTTTTCGACGACAACGCCGGCGAGTTGGTCGAGCTCGAACTGGCTCGCGTGCCGGCCTGGGATCTCCAGACGCGCTTGCGCGAAGAGAAAGCCGCCTTGGGCTTTTATTTCAGCGGCCATTTGTTCGATGCCTGGCGCGACGAAGTCCGCCGCTTTGCACCCACGCCGCTTGCCCGCCTGCAGCCGTCGCGCAGCCTGCAGTGGTTCGCCGGTGTGCTGACGGCGGTGCGCCCGCGCATGACCCGTCGGGGCAAGATGCTGTATGCCTTGCTCGACGACGGCTCCGCTCAGGTGGAAGTGGCCGTCTTCAATGAGCTGTACGAGCGGCATCGTGCGCGCCTTCGGGAGGACCAGCTCATCATCGTGCAGGGCAAGGTCTCGCACGACGACTTCTCCGGCGGGCTCCGGGTGACGGCCGAAGACATTTTCGACCTGCAGCTTGCCCGCGAATCCCGCGCCAATAGCCTTCGCATTACGCTGAACGGGAATGCGGACACGGAACGCCTGCGCCAGTTGCTGAATCCGTATCGCGCAGACCCGGAGAATGGCTTGCCCGGCGTGGCGGTCGAAGTACAGCTGGAGCGCGACGGCTACCGCTGCCTGGTTCGTCTGGGCGAAGACTGGCGCGTTCGCATGTCCGACACCATGCTCGACCAGCTTTCCGAATGGGTTCGGTCCGAATCCCTGGAGATCACCTACACATGAGCGATAACAACAATCAAGACGCGGACTTCAAGCCCTTGCGCATTCTCCATTCCGAGGCAGCCATCGGCTGGGGCGGGCAGGAGCAGTACATCCATCGCATGATGCTGGCGATGCGCGAACGGGGCCATCACCTGGAAGCGGTATGCCAGCCGCATGGCCGGCTCATCGGCAAACTTCGCGATGAAGGGTTCACCGTTCATCCGGTGAAGATGGGTGGCGCGGCCAATTACCTGCCGGCGGTGGCACGCGTACGCGGCATTCTGCGCAAAGGTCGGTTCGATGTGCTCAATACACACAGCCGACGGGACACGATGATCGCCGGCGTGGCAGGCCGCGTGGCCGGCACCCCGCTCATCGTCCGTACACGGCATCTCGCCAAGCGGCCCGGATCGTTGTTGTCGTACACCATCGTTCCGCATCGGGTCATCACGGCGAGCGATTTTGTGCGCAACATGCTCATCGAGCGTGGCGTTCCGGCCGAGCATGTGGCCACGGTTTATCCGGCGGTCAATCTTCCCCCGCTCACGGGACGTTCCACGCTGCGCGAAGAACTGAATCTTTCACCGGACGATATCGTCGTGGGCTGTGTCGCGGTCATGCGCGGGGCAAAAGGCCATAAGGAACTGGTGGCCGCCATGGCCCCACTTATTGCCGAGCGTCCGGATGTGCACCTGGTCCTGGTCGGCAGCGGCTCGCCCACCTTCGAGCGCGTCAAGGCACAGATCCAGACCCTCGGTATCGAGCATCGGGTCCATATGCTGGGCATGCGAGATGACGTGCCGAATCTGCTGGAAGGCTTCGACCTTTTTGCACTTGCCACGCGTATGGAAGCGTCGGGGACGGTCTTTGTCGAAGCCGGTGCAGCGGGCTTGCCCGTGGTGGGCACCCGCGTGGACGGCGTGCCCGAGATGATGAAGGAAGGGGTGAACGGCATACTCGTTCCCCTTGATGACGTGCCGGCGCTCACTGACGCCCTCCGGCGACTCATAGAAGATCCCGAGCTGCGGCGTCGCATGGGCGCAGCCGGTATCGAATTTTGCCGCGATTCGGGGCACTTCAGCCTGCAGGCGATGGTGCGCAGGACGGAAACCGCCTATCGTCGCTGGTTGCTGGAGCGTACGAAATGAGCGCTACACGCAGCGTGCCGGTGCTGATGTATCACCACGTGACGCCGGTCGACGGCATGATCACGACCTCCCCGGCGAATTTCGAACATCAGCTGCAATGGCTGCAGCGGCATGGATACCGGTCACTCACCTGTGATGAATTCGCCGCACACCTGGACGGCACGCCGGCGCCTCCACGGTCGGTCCTCATCACGTTCGATGACGGGTACCTCGACAACTGGGTGTACGCCCATCCTCTCCTCAAGCGCTATGGATTCCATGGGGTGATTTTCCTGGTGACGTCCTGGATCGGCGATGGGCCGGTGCGCGCTCAGCTGGGTGCCGGCGAGCTTCCACAAACGCCGTCGCACAAGGAATGCGAAGACCGCATCGCCAAGGGGCGGGCCGATGAAGTCATGCTACGCTGGAGCGAAATTGATGCCATGCGGGCAGACGGCGTCTTCGAATTCCATAGCCATACGCACACACACACCCGCTGGGATCTCGGGCCCGAGAAGGCCATGAAGAACGACCGAATCGCCGAGGAACTGGCGCTGTCGCGCGCCACCTTGCAGGAGCGTCTGGGCGGGGTCTCGCAGCATTTTTGCTGGCCGCAAGGCTATTTTGACCCTGACTACGTACGCATTGCGCAAGAGGCAGGCTTCCGATACCTGTACACCACACGGCCCTTCGGCCAGAACCGGCCAGGTAGCGATCCCGCAAACATTTACCGCTTTGCCGTGCGCAACACCACGGGTCAATCCGTCGGGCGCCGCATTCGAGTGGGCGCCCATCCCGTTATCGGCCCGATCTTCAATGGTTTCAAACGCTGGAAACGCAGCCTGAAGGACAAGAAGTGAGCGAATCTCAAGCCACCGAGGCTGCATCGATGGCCACAGCACCGAACGCCGCGGGAGCGC
>JAJUGH010000246.1 GCA_029268265.1 Alcaligenaceae bacterium
ATCACCCACGACTTCGGTGTCGTGTCGGAAATCGCCGACCGTATTGTGGTCATGCGCCAGGGCCGAATCGTGGAAACCGGCACGGCAGAGCAAGTTCTTGGCAACCCGCAGGACGCTTACACGCGTGGCCTGCTCGATGCCGTCCCCTCGTTCACTCCACCAGCCAATGACGACCAAGCCGAGCTGCCCCCGCCCCTGCTGCGCGTGGAGAACCTCACCAAGACTTACGTGCGCAAGAGCAGCCTGTTCGGCCAAACAGAGCATTTCCCGGCTGTGAAAGGTGTGAGCTTCGAAATACGCCGCGGCGAGACGGTCGGGCTGGTAGGTGAGTCGGGATCCGGCAAGTCCACCATCGGCCGCATTCTTGCAGGGCTGATCGCCGCCGACAACGGCTCGATCCGCCTGCGCGATACCGACCTGCGTGCGCCCAATGCCTTCGCTGATACCGGTGTGCGGCGCGCCATACAGATGATTTTTCAGGACCCCTACGGTTCCTTGAACCCCCGACATTCCGTCGCTCGAATTCTGACGGGCGGCATGCGTCTGGCGGGTATGAGCGCAGACCAAGCCATGGAGCGTGCGCGAGAACTGATGCGCATGGTTCAACTGGACCCGTCGGCCCTTGACCGCTACCCGCATGAATTCTCCGGAGGCCAACGCCAGCGCCTGGGCTTTGCCCGTGCCATTGCGGTGACTCCCCAACTGATCGTGGCAGACGAACCCGTGTCCGCACTGGATGTCTCCGTACAAGATCAGGTGCTGCAGATGCTGCGCGCGTTGAAGGAGGAGTTGCATCTATCGATGCTGTTCATCACGCACGACTTGCGCGTTGCAGCACAACTTTGTGATCGCATTGTCGTACTGAAGCGCGGGGAAGCCGTCGAACAAGGGCCGACACAGCAGGTGCTGCAGTCGCCCACCCACCCCTATACCCAAGAGTTGATCAACGCGGTCCCAGGCCGCAGTTGGAAGTGATTCACTGAATGCCTTTGGAGCCTGTCTCACTATGAAAGCCTTTATTTCTCCTACGCATGATGCCGTCTGGACAGGCAACGCGATGATTCGCGGCAAACTGATCCAACACCATGACAGGGCCGAACGCAGCGTAGAGATTCTGGCGGCGCTCAAAGACGACCTGCGTCTCGACTGCGTTTTCGTGGAAAACGCTGCATCGGCACCGCCCGAGCTGATGGAAGTGCACGCCCCTGATTACCTGCACTACCTTGAGACCGCTTGGGAAGAATGGGCGAAAGCCCCGGATGCGTCTTTTGAGATACGGCCCTATATCACAACCAACCGCTACTTCCCCGAACTGCGTACGCGTATTCCGGTGACGCTGGCCGGCCAATATCTGGGCGATGGCGGATCTCCCCTGGTGCAAGATGCCTGGGTCAATATGAAAGGAAGCGTGGACACCGCTGTCAGCGCCGCACAAGCCATTATCGACGGTGAACGCGCCGCCTATGCATTGCTTCGGCCTGCCGGCCACCACGCCATGCGCGACCTGGCCATGGGCGGCAGCCATATCGGCAACACCGCCATTGCTGCGCAGCGGCTTAGCAAGCACTTTGGCCGAGTGGCCGTGCTGGACATTGATGTGCACCATGGCAACGGTACGCAGCAGATCTTTTACGACCGGGACGACGTGCTGACGGTATCGCTGCATGGCCAGCCCGAGAACCTGTTCCCCTTCATCTGTGGTTATGCCGATGAACGTGGAACCGGTGCGGGTGAGGGCTTCAACCTGAACCTGCCGCTGGAACCCGGTACGGAACTGATTGGCTATATGAAGGCCCTGGAGTCCGCCACCCGCCGTCTTATCGACTTCGCACCGAATGTGTTGGTTATTGCCGCCGGCTTCGACACCTACCGGCACGACAAGTTCGGCAACCTGTGCATTGATACCGCGGATTATCGGGTGATCGGGGACTGCATCGCGCAGCTAGGTCTGCCAACCCTGTTTATTCAGGAAGGCGGCTACAAAATCGACGCCCTGCGCGCCAACGTCCATTCCTTTGTTGAAGGTTTTCTCGCGCAACGAGGTTGATCTATGAATACCGTAACGGAGCTCGGCCCAGGCAACGGCCGCGTGGTTTTAGTGAGCGGTGCCAGCCGGGGTATTGGCCTGAATATCGCCCGCACCCTGCTGCAACAGGGGTGGAAAGTTAGCGCCGGCAGCCGCAGCCCCATTGCGGAGCTGAGCGAGTTTGAGCAGACACAGTTTCACTGGGCGAGCTATGACGCGTTCGACCCCGATTCCGAAGCACAGTGGGTGGAGAGCGCCGCCCAACATTTCGGTCGTGTCGATGCACTCGTCTTGAACGCAGGGATTATCAGCCGCAGCTCTGTCGTTGACGCCTCCAGTCAGGAATTCGACGACGTCTTCCAAGTCAACGTGAAGTCTCCCATGCGGCTTGCACAACTGGCGTGGCCACACTTAAAGGCTGCGGGTGAAGGCAAGATCGTGGTCATGGCCTCGCTCGCAGGAAAACGTGTGCGATATGCCGATGGCGGCCTGTATTCCATGAGCAAGGCTGCTGTACTGATGCTCGCCCATGGCCTGCGACATGCCGGCGAACCGCACAACATACGATGCACCGCCATTTGCCCCGGCTTTGTTGCCACCGACATGGCGGCCAACGTGGGCGACGATATTCAAGACAAACTCACCAGGCCGGAAGACGTGGCCCGCATTGTCGCCACCGTGCTGTCC
>JAJUGH010000247.1 GCA_029268265.1 Alcaligenaceae bacterium
GAATGGTATTTCCGCATGCAGCGCGCCGATTCTCTGCAGCTGGTTTGCCGCGATGTCTACGAACAGTTCCAGCCGCTGCGCGATGAATGGGAAAAGCGCCATCGGGCAAAGGTGCTCTACTGGACGAACTGGTATTACGCTCCGCTGGTGACCCGCACGCCCATCAATTCGCTCGAAGACATCAAGGGCAAGCGCATCCGAGGATACGGCGTGGCCACCGATGTGATCGAGCGGCTTGGCGGCACCGCCATACCGATGGCTGCTCCGGAGGTCTATACCGCATTGGAACGTGGCGTACTCGATGGCGTGTACGGATTCGACTTCATCACCGCCGTGGCCTACAAGCTGCAGGAAATCGCTCCCTACTTCACCAACATCGGCGATGGTCCGCATGGCCCGTCCACTACAGTGATGAACATCGATACCTGGAATTCGTTGCCCGACGACGTCAAGAAGGTGAGCGACGAGATCGTCGATGAAATCTACGCCGGCAAGTATGTGGAAATCTATTCGGCAGCGGCGAAGGAGTATGTCGACATCGCCAAGAAGGGTGGCGTGAAGTTCAACACGCTGACCGATGCCGAACAGCAAAAGGCGCGTGAAACCGTGCAGCCGGCGCAGGTCAATGTCTGGCGTGACACCGTGGCCAAATCCGCAGGTATCGACGGCCAGAAAATGCAGGAACTGATCGGCGCAGCGATCCAGAAGTACGACGGTGCGGGCAAGCTGCTGCGCCCCAGCGAGATTGCAGCGTCCTGATTCAGGCCACTGTTCAGTTGCGACCATGCCCCGGCTTTTGCCAGCGAGAGCCGGGGCGTCGCGATGGTCCGCCTTGTAAGCCAGGCCTTCTACCATGACACGACTCTCCCGACTATTCCGGACTATCTCCAACGCGCTTGGCGTCGTCGCCGTTCTATCGCTCTTGTTTCTGATGCTGGGGACCACGGTCGACATCGCGGTGCGCGCGCTTACCGGGCGGCCGATTTCCGGCGTCTTCGAAGTTGCCGAACTCAGCATGGTGCTGCTGGTGTTCATGGGACTGTGCTGGACGCAGCTCGATGACGCCCACATCCGGGTGACGTTGCTGCACAAGGCCGTGGGACCCGCAGGCTTGCGTGTGCTGAATGCTATTGCGTGGGCGGCCGCGGCCTTCGTGCTCGGGGTTCTGGCTTATCCGGCCACGCTGGATGCGATCCATTCCACGCGCATACAGGAGTTTCGCTGGGGATACGTCGAGGTCCCCATCTGGTGGGCCAAAATCGCACTCGCTATCGGGTTATGGATGGGCTTCCTGCAACTTGTGCTTTATGCCGTTGCAGAAGCGGTCGGTTCCCCGATAAGACCCGCCCAGTCGCCCCAGGTCGCGGACACCGGGGGCAAGCATCAAGGCGACCAGGGAACACACCATGGATGAGATCCAGATTACTTTCGTCGCCTTGGGCTTGCTCCTGGCCTGCCTGGCCATCGGCATTCCGGTATTCGCCGCATTGGGCCTGTCAGGCATCGTGGGGATTTTCCTTCTGGAGGACTTTGCCTTTGTACTGAACCGGCTCAAGGCTTTCTCCTACCATCAGTCCGCTTCGTACCTGCTGACGGTCATTCCACTTTTTATCCTGATGGGAGCCTTTGCTCATCATGCAGGCGTGGGGCAACGGTTGTTCAGTGTCGGAAGAAAATGGGTCGGGCACATGCCGGGCGGCCTGGCTATGGCCAGCATCCTGACGAGCGCCGGTTTTGCATGTACGTCGGGCTCCAGTGTGGCCACTGCTGCCACGGTGGGCTCGGTGGCTATTCCGGAGATGCGGCGCGCCGGCTACGACCCCAGGCTTAGCGCCGGTGCGGTGGCAGCGGGCGGGGTGCTGGGCGTACTGATTCCGCCCAGCGTGCTGCTGATCTTTTATGCCGCGCTTACGGAAGTGTCGGCGGGGAAGATGCTTATTGCCGGCATCATCCCGGGTGCTGTCTCCGCGCTGGTCTTTATGGCCGGCATCTGGCTATTGTGCAAACGGAATGCCATGCTGACCGGTGACCTGAGCAAGGTGCCCGTCGCGCCATGGAAAGAGCGTCTGCTTTCACTGGGTGATGCCTGGCAGGTCATCCTGCTGTTCGTCATCGTGCTTGGAGGCATCTATCTTGGCGTGTTCACGCCCACGGAAGCGGGCGCGGTGGGCGCGTTCGCTGCCTGCCTGCTCCTGCTGTTTTCGCGGGCTGCCCGGCCCCGCTTGCGCCAGCATTTTTTCGACAGCTGTCGATCCTCGGTCACCACGACCGTGATGATTCTGTTCACGATGATCGGCGCGGGCATATTCAGCTACTTCCTCACGCTGGCGCAGGTGCCGCAGTACATCTCC
>JAJUGH010000248.1 GCA_029268265.1 Alcaligenaceae bacterium
CGCCGGTCGGTGATGACAATGAGGTTGGTGTCGGCGTCTTCGGCGGTGGGCTTGAAGAACAGGTGGTGGTTCTTGTACGTGAAGGCGTAAGCCTGGCTGTCGCCAAAGACGTGATACTGATAGGTTTCGCCGGGTTCCAGCATGATGTGGGTCGCGACGCCGATCACCGCATCCAGCTGAATCACGTTGGCCGGGTCATAGTTGACATAGCGCACCCGATGGTCCAGCCGTGAAGCGCGGGGCGTCTCCAGCGCCCAGGCGCTGGCCGGCAGGGCCAGGCACAGCAGCAGCGCCACCGCCCGCTTGCGTGGGAAGAGTTCAAACATGGGGGTTCCTTCTGATCCAGGGCGGGTCAGCGCGAGAGGTCGGCGGCCAGGTCGTAGCGCACAACCTGAAAGCCCAGCGGGTTGCGACGGGCGACGGCTTCCGTCAGGGGAACGTCGGCGTACTGGTAGGCCATGGTGGCGATCAGGTGCCGTGTCCGGGTGATGTTGCCGGTAGTGACTTCGCGTTCCTTTCTGGTGAAGCGCACAATGGCTGCCTGATTGGCGCCCAGGGTGATGGAATGAACTTGCACATCCACGGTTCCCAGGGTGCCAAGTCGCGCGGTCACGGCATCCTGCCCTTCAAAACGCTTGCCGTACTGCACTTGAATGGGGGGAGAGGACAGCAGGGCGCAGGTGTCGAATTGCTCCTGTATGGTCTGCCAGCTGTAGCCTTCGCAGTTCAGCACGTAGGTGTTCAGGAAATACTTGGCGATGCGCTGGCCATAGTCTTCCATCGGCTCGCCCAGGGTGCTGACATGTTCGATGCTGCCGGTGGCGTTGTCCACGCGCACGACATACATTTCGGGAGGCTGTTTCAGGGGGGTCAGGCCCGCCACGGCGGCGACGGCGGCAAAGGCGATCAGGCCCGCGCCCAGCGCAACCTGCCAGGCGCGCTTGCGGCTGGTGACCAGTTCGCCCAGGTGGTCGCGTTCCAGGCCGCGCGATTGCTCCAGCCAGGCTGCGACATCTTCAGACTTGAGAGGTTCTGCCACGGTTCAGGCTCCTTTGAAAATCGGTGCGCTGGCATTCACCGGCACACGCGGCCCGTCAGCAGGCTGTGGGGGCTGTGGCGCATGAAAGGCGCAGCCGGCCAGCAGCCCGGCCAGCGCCAGGGCGGCAATGAGTTTTTGCATGGGGTGGGCTCCTGTCCTGCCGCGTGGGCAGAAGGAAAGGTGTGATGGCCCCGCTGGGCAGCGGGTGGGGAAGGGCTTACTTGGCGCGCAGGCGCAGCATGCTGCGCAGACGTAGAACAGAGAACGCGCCCCGGGCGGCGGAGCCGACACCGAGTTGAGCGCCGAAGCCGTTGGAGAGGCCGGCGGCAAGGCCGGGGATCAGAATCATAATGACGAGGCTTGCGGCTCCGACCAGAACTTGAGCTCCGAACAGTGAAAGCACGTCGGCCATCCCTGTTTCGATCTGGTCCGCGATCATGCGGATCAGCTGGATGTTGAGTTGCAGGATAAGGCCGAAGACCAGGCCCGCAAGCAAGGCCAGGAAGATAAAATTCAATGCCTGTGAAACCCAGTTATTGAAGAGTGGCTTTGTTGGCTCGAACAACGTCGCGGCGATAAAGAGCGGCCCTGCTGCAACAACCAGGGCCATGCCGACTTTGCAGACCACCACAATGACCATGATGATGCTGCCTACGACTGCTGCATTGATCCGCAACAGCGTCGCCAGGATGCTGACCAGCACTTCCCTGGTGGAAGGCATGAAGTTGTACCAGGGCCGGTCGCTGGAACCAAGCATGGCATTGGATGCCTCACTGGTCTCGTTCTGCAGCTTATCGACTTCTGCCGCCACGTTGCCCGTTCCGAGTGCGAGCTGTGTGACATCGTCAGGCAGTGCGATCATGGTTTTGGCGATGTCGTTCTGATACAGGCCGCCGGCCCCAAAGATCATGGACACAATCGCCACGAGAATGGCTTTGCGGAAGAACTCTGTGACGGTCATATTGCTCTGACCGTGCATGAGCGCAAACGCATACACAACGAATTGCAGAGTCAGGCCCACCACGATGACCGGCATGAGTGCTTCGAACAGTGCCTGCATCGGCCCGTTGATGGCATCGCTGAGGATTCCTTCAGTTTGCGTCATGACCCATTCAGCTATGTTGCTTGGCGTAGTCGGTGCCGCGACGGATGGAGTGAGGCTGGCCATGGCGTACTGGCCTATTCAGTTGCGTGGGGAGAAGTGGCTGACGCTGGCTTGTTCCCAAACCATCCTCCATAGACACGTTCAGCCCGGGCCTGCAGCAGCTGTCGTTCCGCATCCAGTTGCTGC
>JAJUGH010000249.1 GCA_029268265.1 Alcaligenaceae bacterium
GATTCAAAGCGCTCATTCAATTTGCTGGAGGCTCCCCATGGACAACGTTCTCTCGCGACGCGATTTTCTTGCCGCCACCACCGCAGCCGGCACCTTGGGTGCCTTGACGATAGGCAATACGGCCTTCGCCCAGGCGGCAAATTCGGGCGCCGCCGTCAACGGCGCCGTGAACGCGGGAACCGCTGGAGCGACTTCCACAACTTCTGGTCAGGGGCCCCTGGCCGACGTTGCCGGCGAATCGACTTACAAGCAGCCATCGGGCGAGCGGGAGCTCGTGATCGGCAGCCTGGATCAACTGGAAGCCGAAGCGCGCGAGGTGATTCCGGCAGGCGCCTTTGCCTATATCTCGGCGGGCGCCGACCGCCAGGTGACGCTGCGGCAGAATCACCGGGCATTCAATCGCATTCAGTTGCTGCCGCAATATCTGGTGGGTAAAGATGCGCCGGACCTGCGCACGGAGTTGTTGGGCGAAAAGCTCAGCATGCCCATCATTACGGCTCCCATGGGCGCGCATGGCCTGGCGCATGAATCAGCGGAGATCGGCTCTGCAAGGGGGACGGGCGAGGCCGGCACGCTCTACACCGCCAGTACGGCGGCGAACGAACGCATCGAAGATATCGCCAAGGCCACCAAAGGCCCGAAATGGTTCCAGCTCTACCTGCACGATGACCGCGGCTTGTCGCGAGAGCTCCTGCAACGGGCAAAGGACGCGGGCTACACAGCGATCGTGTTCACCATAGACGCCTTTGCACCGGGAGCTTCGGACGAAGCGGTGCGCCTGGGGTTCAGCTTCCCGCCCACCCTGCCGTTGGTCAACAGCGGTACCCCCTTCTTCAAGAAGAGCCTGAGCTGGGCGGACATGGACTTCATCAAGGAAACGACGGACCTGCCTGTCGTCATCAAGGGTGTGGTATCGCCTCAGCTGGCGCGCCAGGCGGTGGAGCGGGGGGCGGCCGCCCTGCAGGTTTCGAATCACGGCGGCCGCGGGCTGGACGGCGTGCCGGCGGCGATCGATCTGCTGCCGGCCGTGGTCGAGGCGGTGGATGGCCGCGTGCCCATCATTATGGACAGCGGCGTGCGCCGAGGCACCGATGTGTTCAAGGCGCTGGCCATGGGCGCCGATGCGGTGGCATTGGGCAGGCCTGTCCTGTACGGGCTGGCCCTGGGTGGCCATCTCGGCGTGAAGAGCGTATTCGACCGTATCTCTGAGGAGCTGTCCCGCGCCATGCTGATCGCGGGCGTCGCCAAAATCTCGGAGATTGATGCTTCGTTCCTGTATGAAGCGTCTGACCGGCCCGACTCCGAACCACAGCAAGCCTGAATCGACATCGCAGCCGGCAGATCCTGTTGCTGCCTGTAGAGCGTTTTACTTGCGGGCCCGCTTGGCTTCCATGAAGGCGGCCACCGCATCGGCGTGCTGTGGCGACTTGTGCGCGATCGCCTGAAAGGCCGCGCACATCTCCAGATGACTGTCCAGCCGGGTGTGCTGCGCTTCACGCATCAGGCGCTTTGCCATGCGCACGCTTTCGGGCGGGTTGGTGGCAATTCGCGCAGCCAGTGCACGCGCTTCATCAAGCAGCGATGTTGCCGGCACCACGCGGGACACGATGCCCCACTGCAGCGCTTCCTGAGCGGTGAAGGTATCGCCGGTGAAGGCCAGCTCTGCGGCCCGTGAATAGCCGACGATGCGTGGCAACAGCCAGGCACCGCCATCGCCCGGAATAATGCCCAGCTTCACGAAGCTCTCCGCCATCTTGGCCGTGTCGGCTGCGATACGGATATCGCACATGCAGGCCAGGTCGAAGCCCGCGCCGATGGCATGGCCGTTGATGGCGGCGATCGTGGGGACCTCGAGACGATGCAGGGCCAGCGGCAATCGCTGGATGCCTTCACGGTACTCATGGCGAAGGTCGGCGCTGCTGAATTCCGGGCGTAGCTGCCTCTCCATTTCGTCGATACTGCCACCGGAAGAAAACACGGAGCCGGTGGCAGTGATGATCACCACGCGGGCCGTGTGCTCGGTTTCGATCCGATGGAAAGCCTTCAGGAAAGCGTCTACCAGGCCGCTGCCCGTGAGGGCGTTCCGCGTGGGGGCATAGTTCATGGTCAGGACCACGATGCCGTTGTCGTCCTGCTCGAAGTGAAGAATGTCGCTCATTGCTGCCTCATGCTGATTCGGAAACGGCCAGCATAGGCCGCGCGGTTCCGTCACGAC